>JAOAPX010000075.1 GCA_025463125.1 Acidobacteriota bacterium
AAATCGCCGAACGACAAACCGCTCGCTTCGAGCAGCGCGTCGATGTGCGCCGCTTCGTCCGAAGACAAAAGCGCCCAAACGGCGCGTTCGCTTGCGCTTAAACCAGCCGGAATTAATTCCTGCTGCATTCGCGCTTCTTCAGTCGTCGCTTTATCAATTTTCGGCGGCAAAATGCGGGCTGAAATTTCCGCCGGAAGCTCCGCGACAATATCCTGCCATTGCTGCACGAGTTTCGCGCCGGATTTGATTAAATAATTCGTGCCGAACGAATTTTTCGACGTAATATTTCCCGGCACCGCCAGCACTTCCCGGTTTTGCTCGGTCGCGAGCCGCGCCGTAATCAAAGAGCCGCTTCTTTCCGAAGCTTCAACGATTAATATTCCTAAACTCAGTCCGCTTATGATTCTATTCCGATACGGAAAGTTGTCCTTAAGCGGCGGCGTGCCCAGCGGGAACTGCGAGACGACGGCGCCGCCCGATTCAATAATACTTTCAACGAGTTTCGCGTTTTCCTTCGGATAAACCTGGTCGATTCCTGTGCCTAAAACAGCGACGGTTTTTCCTTTTCCGCCGATCGCGCCGCGATGCGCCGCCGTGTCGATTCCCCGCGCGAGCCCGGAAACGACGCAGATGCCGTTTGCCGCCAGATCTCTGGCGAGCATTTCCGAAGCGTTTTCGCCGTAAGTCGAACAGCGGCGCGAACCGACAACGCCGACGCACGGAGCGTCGAAACACTGTTGCCAATCGCCTTGCACGTAAAGCGTGATCGGCGGGTCGGCGATTTCGCGCAGCAGGTACGGGTAACTTCCGTCGTCTAAAATCAAAACATCGCCGCCCAATTCTCTTACGCTCTCCAATTCCTTTTCCGCTTTATCGTGAAACTCGCGTTTCAAAATGCTTTCAATCGATTCGGCGCGCAATCTTAAAGATTCCAGCTCGCCGCGCGTCGCGTGAAAAACGCTTTCCGCAGAACCGAATCTTTCAAGCAGCCTGGTCGCCGCTCTCGGACCGATTTGCGGCGTCATATTAAGAGAAATCCACTCTTTCATATTTTGGAATTTAGATTTTGGATTTTGGATTATTTACGTTTTTCGATCGTAAAGTTTTTATCGAAGCGACAGTCAATTGCCACTATTTCATTTACATCTTTCATTAAGGCTGAAAGCTTATTACCGGGAATAATCTTTGATTCAAAAAGCAATTCAAGCCAGTATAAGCTTTCGTCGGCTTCTTCTTCGACGATCGAGAGTTTATGCAGAACATCAGCCGTCGATTTTCCCCGGCAAGCCGCGCGATAATTTGCGCCGACCGATGTTGCTGAACGAAGCAGTTGTTTACCGATTATGTGGGCGGATTTTGAATCCGGAAGCGATTCGACAAGACGAATAACGCGCAGCGCAATTTGTTTTGTCCTGTCTTTTCAATTCCTGCACATTCATAAAGGACGGCGCGTCGATCCAAAATCCAAAATCTAAATTCCAAAATCAAATTGGCGGAGGCGTGTCGGAGTCGAACCAACCTAAGATTGCTCTCACAATCTCACAAACGGTTTTGAAGACCGCGCCATTCACCGGAACAGATGCGCCTCCGTTTTTTATCAATTTAGGAATGACTTTTAGAAACTAAGCTATTAAAAGGAAAGCTGTCAAGTAACAAAATCGCGCCCGAAACTCTTTTGGAGGGGAATTGCCGGAATTGAAATTTAATATTTCAATTCCGGTTTGGCATAAAAAAGCGAAGGTTCTGCGGCTTACTCGCTCATCAATAATAATGTTAAAAGCGTCGCCCGATTTGCCAGGTCGGCAACCAGAATATGCTCGTGCAAAGTGTGAGCGCCGCCGCCCGCAACGCCCAAACCGTCTAAAACCGGGATGCCGAGCGCGGCGACGAAATTTCCGTCAGACGCGCCGCCGACCTGCGTTTCGCCCAGTTGATAATCGAAAGTTTCGGCTAAAGTGCGCGCCTTTTCGTAAAGCGCGGCGACCTTTTCGGTTCGTTCCATCGGCGGGCGATTAATCATGCCGGAGATTTCAAGCGAAATTTTCGAATCGATCGGCTGCAAGCCTCTGATCGCCGTTTCAATTGCTTCGGCTTCGGCGGCTGACGTAAAACGCACGTCTACCGAACATTCGGCGTGTTCCGGGATAACGTTTGAAGCCGTTCCGCCGGTGATCTGGCAGACGTTCGCCGTCGTTCCTTTTTCCGGGTTTGTAAGCGAATGAATCAGCGGGATTTGTCTCGACAGCTCAAGAATCGCGCTCGCGCCCTTTTCCGGTTCAAGTCCGGCATGAGCGGGAATGCCGCGGGTTTTTACACGGAACATTCCCGTTCCCTTTCTTCCGGTTTTCACTTTCCCGTTTGCGGAAGGCTCGCAAACCAGGCAAAACGCCGATTTAATCGCTTCGCGTTCGGCTATTTCGCGCCCGGTCATGCTGCCGATTTCCTCATCGCAGCTTAATAGAATCGTCAGGGGACGCGCCGGGACGATTTTTGAATCGGCGAGAAACCGCAAAGCTTCGAGCATTAAAACGACGTTCGCCTTCATATCGAAAACGCCGCAGCCGAAAAACATTCCGTTTTCGATACGCGTCGGATTGCTCGCCTTTGTACCGACCGGATGAACCGTGTCCGTGTGTCCGAGCAGCAAAATCTGCCTGCTCGCCGTCGACGGGAAAGCGCGAATTATCAAATGCTCGCCGTATTTCTCGACTTTTATTTTCTCGATTTCCAGATCGAGCGGAATTTTTTGCGTTTCGGCTTCGAGCCACCCGACTACTTCGAAGCTTTTTTCCGTATCGTAAGACGGAGATTCAATCTCGACGATTTCGCGAATCGAATCTAAAATTTCACTTTGCCTGTTTTGAAAATATTCGAGAATCTGGGTTGACTTCATTGAAATCTCGCGTTTTTTGGTTTTTATTTAAAACCATCTGAAACTATCTGAAACTATCTGAAACCATCTAAAACAATCTAAAACAACAAATTATTTTTTGGAAGTTTTCGCTGCCGCCGCGGTAGTTCCGCCGCCACCGAAAATTTGATTAAGCATATCGCCCATCCGGTAACCGGCAAGCGTTATTTGCTCTTCGGCAACGCGCATCGCTTTTCTTTTATATCTTTCCGAAGGCGCTTGAAAACGAATCAAATCGGCTGAAAAAACTTCCGTCGGGTTTCTCGCAAAGCTTTCTTTCTGCCAATCGTCAAAACGTCCGATCGCCAGGCGGTTCTGCGCTTTCGCATACGGATATTTTTTCATCATCGCGGCGGCAATCGGCGGCAGATAATCGGTATCGCAGGCATCGTTGCGCCGCGCGATGTTGCGCCCGACGATCGAATCCCAAAACCAGTGCAGATTCAGCTGTTCGCCGCGCGGCGTGTCTTTCGGAGACAAAAGAAAAAGATTTCCGCCCTGATCGCCTTTCGGTTCAAGTTCGGTGACGCGCGCGGATGTGTGCAAAGGCTGGTGCACATCGCCGCTGATATGCAGAAACCACGCGAGCGCGATGGCTTTTTCGGCGTCGGATTCAGACGCGTCGCGCATTTTTTTGTCAAAATCGTAAAGCTTTTCTACGCCTTTTCCGCCTTCATCGACTTCCTTTAAATACTCGATTTTGCCGCCCGTCGAACGCCAGAACGTATCGGAATAATGCCAGTTTCCGTGATGATATTTATCGTATCGCTCTTTGAATTTGCGGTCGCGGACAATGTCCGCCCAGGTGGCGGCGATCATAAAAAGCTCGCGTTTTTTCGCCGCTTCCGAGCGCGAATCCTGCAAATAAAAAACGCTCAGATCAGCATCGGCAGGCGACGCAAGTAAAATCTTTGTCGCTTTTTCACGCGCTTCCGGCGTCATTCGCTGCCAGGCGATATAAGCCGAAAGCTTATGTCCGGCATCGTCCCAAGCCGAAGCTGAAAATGCCAAAACCAGTATCGGCAGAATAACTAAAATAACTTTCGCTGTAATTTTTAACATTTGATTCTCCTACTTTTATAAGATTCTAACCAAATCAGGAAATAAGACAAAGACGAATAATATTAATTCATTCCGGTTCGAACATTAAACCGATACGCTTTATAAAAATAAAAGATTTTCACGAAAACGAATTGCAAAACTATTTTTCCGCCTCGTCTATAACAATACCGGCGAATAGCATTGACAGTTTAATGTTAGGAGAAAAACAATATGCAGGGGATTTTAGAGCGAACTCATATAGCCAGGCTAATCACTACTCAGACTGAAAATGAATTCGGCGCTCGAATCGGCATAATCGGAACGCTTTTCGGATGCTGGCATAAAGAATTGAGCCGCCCGTTTACAAACCGCAAATCTTCGTACCGGACGTGTCTGCATTGCGGCGCGCGAAAACGATTCGACGCGGAAAACCTGAAAACTTTCGGTCCTTTTTATTACCCGCCCGTAATAGCTTATAAAGAAAAATAAACAATAAAATAAACAATTACTAAACTTTAGAACTTCACAAAAAAAGCCCGGCTTTGAATTAATAAAGCCCGGCTTTTATTTTTATAAAGAAATCTTTTCAATTTCTCAATTTCAATTTCTCAATAATGAATTGAAAAGATTTAGAAAAATCTAACCGTGTAACCGAACCGCACGCCGCGACCGATTTCCGGCGCGAGCTCCTTGATAAAAGATAAATGATTGCGATAAAGCTTATCAGTTAAATTATACGCGTTAAACGTGAAAATATGCGCGAAATGCTGGCGACCGATCGTGTATGAACCGGCGACGTTGATGATGCCGTAACCGGGCGTGCGCGTTTCGAGCGGGTAAATCCTGTTTTGATCGGCGGCGAAAACCGCTTCCGGTCGAACGCTCAAACCTTCGTAACGAAAATCCAGTCCGACGCGCGCCCGCGCGGGCGGAATGCGCGGAAGATTTATATTTTCGTCAACCAGCCGGGCACGAACCATATCGAGGCTTAAAAATCCGCCTAGATATTTATTAAAAGTAACGTCGGCGGAAAGCTCTGCGCCGAAATAACGGGCTTTCGCCTGCTCATAACGCGCAACCGGCAAGCCGTCTTCGATGTCAATATCGCCGTCTGCGTTTTCGTCCCTGTAAGCCAGGAAAACAAAATCATTGATGTTGTAATAATAAACGTCGCCGGTGATGCGAAACCTGTCGGACAGGTGGCGCAGCGAAAAATCGAACCCGTTCGCGCGCTCGTTTTTCAGCGATTGATTGCCGATTTCAAACGTGACGTTTCCGATGTGCGGACCGTGATTGTAAAGCTCTTCGAGCGCCGGCGCGCGGTAAGAATTCGTATAATTTGCGATAAGCGCGCCGCCTTTCCAAAGCGCGATATTCGCGCCGACCGAACCGGAAAAGCCCGTAAACGAGCGGTCGAGATACGCCGGATTTTCCGCTTTGTAGCGATTGTTTTCAAGGCGACCGCCGAACTGGAATTTGACGCGCTCGAAATTTAATTCTTCGAGAGCGAAAACCGAGAGAGAATCTTGTTTGATTTTTCCTTCGACGAGCTGCTCCGCGCCGTTTACCTGGTATTCGCGGCTAAAGCCTTCAAATCCGAACCGACCGGAAAGCTGTTTATACTGATTTTGTTCGAAAAGCGAGCGATACGAAAAAGTTTTGTTATCGAAAATCGTGCCGACTTGGTCAATACCGTCGGCTGTTTCGATTTCTTTGTGCCGGTAATTGCTGTAATCGAGATTGTATTGAACGCCGCTGACGAGCGAATTTTCCAGATTGCGAAAACCGCCGTTGACACGGAAATTATGCCGCCGCTGGCGCAAATCGATTTCTTCATCGACAAACGGCAACTGGTCGGCAAATGCCGGGCGTTCTTCGCCGCCGCCTTCAAAAAGCGCGGCGAAAGGAATGCCGTAGCGGCGCACGTCGAAATTATAATTTCCGCTTAAATAAGCCTTGTCGGCGTAATAACCGACGCCGACGCCGCCCGTGTTCGAGCGCGAAGCCGAATTCGGAATTTTTCCGATCGGCGTGTTGTAATCGCCCGAACGCTGCGCGCTGTAATTGCCGCGAAACAGCCAGTTTCTAAAACCGTATTCAAGACCGCCCGCGAGCCCGCCCTGCTTGTCAGCCGTTCCGCCGACAGCCGTCGCGAATCCGCGAAAGCCCGTGTGCGCCTCGTTTTCGTCGTTGCTAATGACGTTTACGACGCCGCCGAGCGCGTTGCTGCCGTAAAGCAGCGTTCCCGGACCTTTAACGACTTCGATGCGTTCAGCGCTCAAAGGATCGATCGGCTCGCCGTGATCGCCCGATTGCGAACCGACCGAACCGCCGCGAACGCCGTCCTGCAAAATCAAAACCCTGTCGCCGTCGAATCCGCGTATAACCGGACGCGACGAACCGACGCCGAAGCTGCGTTTTGCCACGCCGGTTTCGGTCTCCAGCACTTCGCCGATCGATGTCGCGGCTTTTTCGGTAATTCTCGCCTGCCCGACGGAATTTACCGTTTGAAACGAATCAAACGTGGATTGCTCGGTCCCGGAAGCGGTCACGGTCACCTGTTCTTTTAAAGAAGAAATTTGCAGCCCGAAATCAAGCGTCAAATTCGCGCCGGTCGTGACGTCGACAATTTTCGTTTGATCCGTAAAACCTTCGAGATGAACGAGAATCGTATAACGCCCGGCGGGAACATCCGTAATTTCATAGAAGCCTTCTTCGTTGGTCGTAACCGTTCGCTTTAATTGAGTTACCTGAACGGCGGCATCATGCAGAGGCGATTTGTCGCCGTAAGTGACTTTACCGGAAATTTTTCCGTTCTGGGCAAAAACGGCAACTGAAAAAAGAAATATAAATACAGTTAATAGGAGAAATCTGTCGGTTAGTTTCATAGTTTTCAACGTTAAAAATGCAAAGAAACAATTTAACGCGCTTCTACGAAATTATGTGAGCGTTTTTCAATAAACGGTTGAATTCGGCGGTTGAATGGACGGGGAAAACGAATAGTGAAAAGTGAA
>JAOAPX010000078.1 GCA_025463125.1 Acidobacteriota bacterium
TTTTATTAAAGCTGCCGCGCGATTACACGATCGGCGACAAGTTTCGCTGGGGAAATTCGCTGGTGACGCTTTTTATCACGCAGAGAAGCCTTCTGATCGGAATGCCCCTGACGATTATTATCCTGCAGAAGCTTTGGGAAATTTTTACTGCGGGAAGCGCGGAGAATATAAACGCAGAGAATATAGAGGATATAGAGAAAGACAAAGAAAACATTAATAAAGACGAATTAAACGTGCGGGATAATAACGCGCTTTCTTCTTTTCCCCTTTCTTCCTTCTCCGCCTTTCTCGTCGGATTAATTGCCGGAATGCTCCCGCTTATTCATTTGCACAGTTTAATGGTTTTATTCGTCGTCGCGGGATTCTTGTTTTTTTACAGAATCGATAAATGGCGTCAATGGCTTTTATTCGGCGCGGGCGCGGCGTTGATTGCCGTTCCCGAGCTTGTCTGGTCAACCGCCGGAAGCGCGACGCGGACAAGCGAATTTTTCGCGTGGCATTTCGGATGGGACAAAGGGGAAACGAATTTTCTCTGGTTCTGGCTGAAAAACACCGGGTTTTTTATCCCGATTTCAGCGCTCGGGATTTATTTGATTTATTCAAATGAAAAACCCGAAGCCGCCAAAGGCGAAAAAGGGGAATCGAACGAAATCAAGGATTCCAGGGAAGCGGAAAACCAAAAAACGAAAGCCAAAAATCTGCTTTTGTTCTTTTTGCCGTTCGTTCTTTTATTTTTTATTTCAAACGTCGCCAAGCTCGCGCCCTGGGAATGGGACAATATAAAGGTTTTGGTTTATTGTTTTGTCGGCGCGATCCCGTTTGCCGCGTTTGCGCTCGCGTGGACGTGGCGCAACAACCCGGCTTTGAAAATTATCGCCGCCGTTTGTTTTGCGGCGCTCGTTTTCGCAGGAGCCATGGACGTTTGGCGCGTCGTCTCAAAGCAAATCAATTATAATGTGTTCAGCGCCGATTCGGTGAAAATCGCCGGGCAGATCAAGCTGAAAACCGAGCCGGACGCTTTATTCTTAAACGCTCCGACGTATAATTCCGCGGTTGTTTTATCGGGCAGGCGCTCGCTGATGCGGTATCTCGGACATCTTTCGTCGCACGGAATCGATTACGCCGAGCGCGAAAGCGATACAAAGCGAATTTACGCGGGCGAAGCGAGCGGCGAAATTCTTCTGCGCAAACACGGCATCGAATACGTTTTGATTTCACCCGAAGAGCGAAGCGCGCTTGCGGTCAACGAGCAGTTTTTTGCGAAATATCCGATCGTCGCCGAAAGCGGGCAATATCGCGTTTATAAAGTTAAGTAATCAGGCACTTGAAAGCGCGGCAAAGCGCCGCTTTGAGCAGTTTCGCCCGAGTACGGCGGCGGGTTTAAAATAAACATTTTTCAGCGTTTTGGCGAAAAGGCTGACAAGTTTTTCGCTCCGCTGCCAGGTAAGTTTTCAGAAAAATGAACGAAGACAGACAAACCACACCCGACAAACAAAAAGGCGTCGATAAAATATGGCTTTTAAGCTGCGTTTTAATTACGGCGCTCGCCTCGTTTCTGCGTTTTTTTCGGCTCGATCTGAAGCCCCTGCATCACGACGAAGGCGTTAACGGTTATTTTCTGACCGCGCTTTTTCGCAACGGTGTCTATAAATACGACCCGGCAAATTATCACGGTCCCGATCTTTATTATTTTGCTCTGGCATTCTCGAAAATCTTCGGCTTAAATACCGTCAGCGTTCGCGCGAGCGTCGCGATTTTCGGCGTGCTGACGGTGATTCTGGCGTTTTATCTGAAGAGTTACATCGGCAGGATCGGAAGTCTCGCCGCCGCCGCTTTTCTCGCTTTATCGCCGGGAATGGTTTATATTTCGCGCTATTTTATACACGAAATTCTGTTCATATTTTTCAGTTTCGCCATCGTCGTTTCAATTTTGTTTTTTATCGAAAAACGCAAAGCGGGAATGCTTTCGATTGTTTGGACGGTCGCGCTTCTGCTTGTTTGTTTTCTGCCGTCGGCTTTGTCGCTTGCCGCGCAGCTCGGAAAAACCGAAACGGCGGTTTGGGCGTTTCGCGTCGGCTTTTTTCTCGTCGAAGCGGCGCTCGTGTTTTTCGTCGTCAGGATGCTGCTTTCATGGGACGAAGGCAGACCGATTTATTTGATTCTCGCATCGGCTTCGACCGCTTTGCTTTTCGCCACAAAAGAAACGGCTTTTATCACGCTCGGCACGATGCTGATCGCCTGCGCGTGCGTTTGGCTCTGGCGTAAAATTTATCGCTCGTCGATCGGCGAGCCGCAGCCGAACGACATCGAACCGGTTGATTTAAGCTGGTCGTCTTTTCGCCGAAAACTCGGCGATAATCCGAATCTTGTCTTGATACTCGCCGCCGTTTCGCTCGCGTTTATATACGTCGGGGTATTGTTTTTCTCTTCGTTTTTCACATACGGCGAAGGCGTTGAAAAAGCGTTTGAAGCCTACTCGATCTGGACGAAAACCGGCTCGAAAGATCACACGCAGAACGGTTTCCTGGCTTACGCGAAATGGGGAATGCGAATCGAAGCGCCGATTTTGATTTTATCGGCGATCGGCTGCGTTATCGCGCTCGTCAAAGCGCGCCATCGTTTCGCCGTTTTTACGGCTTTCTGGGCGTTCGGAATGTTTCTCGCTTACACGATAATCCCGTATAAAACGCCCTGGCTCGCGCTTTCGTTTCTGCTTCCGATGTGCGTAATCGCCGGTTACGCCGTCAACGAGCTGCTGCGTTCGACCGACGTCGCGCAGAAAATTCTCGGCGGTGTTTTCACGGCTGCGGCGGTCGCGGTTCTCTCGTATCAAACTTATGATCTGAATTTCGAGCGTTACGACGACGAAGCCATGGTGTACGTTTACGCTCATACAAGACGCGAATTTTTGGATTTAGTCAGGGATGTCGAGTATTACGCGGAAAAAAGCGGCAAGGGAAAAGGCGCGACCGTCGAAATCGTTTCGCCCGATTACTGGTCTATGCCCTGGTATTTAAACGATTACCCGAAAGCCAATTTCCACGGTCGTCCGGTTGACGCGAACACTTCGGAGATGATCGTCGCGAAAAAGCGCGAACAGGACGACGAGATGATCTCGCGTTATTCGGCGCATTACAAATATCACGGGACATACCCGCTGCGTCCGGGCGTCGATCTCGTCCTGCTTGTGCGGAAAGACCTCGCCGATTCTGAGGCAAAAGAAATTTATGAAGGATTAAAGGGCAATTCACAAACGGATTTGCCGGATCTTGATAAAGGCACGATGAAGCTGAATAATACAAAACCGCCGCCGGGCGCAACTCCTTAAAGAAATTTGAAGTTAAGTTAATCCGAATTGCCGTTTGTTGAAAATCAACTGAATGCGCCTGCCGGAAAGCGCGAAACAAATGAATGTCTATAAAAACATTATCCTGCTTTTAGCTTGTTTCTCGCTTTCCGGCGGGCAAATATCTTAAATTAATCAGTGCGAATCGGCTGTTTCGCTTTCTTTGCGTTTCCCGACGGTTATAACTCGATAAAGATAAAGAGCGATAATCGAACCGAAAACAATGTAAGTAACAATATCGAGATATTTTTCGACGTCGCGAAAGTTACTCGCCAGGAAATAGCCCGCATAAGCCAGAAGGCTCGTCCAGATCGCCGAGCCGAGCACGGTAAAAAACAAGAAAGAAAGCATATTCATTCGATTGAAACCCGCCGGAATCGAGATGAACGAGCGAATTCCCGGAACGAGACGGCAAAAGAAAACCGCCCACGCGCCGTGTTTATCAAACCACTTTTTCGATTTATCAATGTCCTCGCGCGAAAGCGTCAGCCATTTCCCGTAGCGGTCGGCAAATCTTTTCAAGCGATCTTCGCCGACTTTTTTGCCGATGTAATAAAGCGGCAGCGCGCCGAGCACCGAGCCGAGCGTTCCGGCAATGATGATCCCGGCAAGAGAAAACTTGTTTTGCGTCACCATAAAACCGGCGAGCGGCATAATAAATTCCGAAGGAATCGGCGGGAAAACGTTTTCGATAAACATCAGAAAAACGATGCCGAAATAACCCATCGAATTGATTAAACTCATTATCCATTTTGTCATCGCGGTTATTTTAACAATTAAGTGCTTTGTTTAGAAGTTTTTTGAAAGCGCTTGAAGCCGCCGGTGTATATTTAAAAAGGTAAACGGACAGACAAAAGCGAGAAAAGCCCGGCGGCAAAAGATTTATTTTATAATCACGCGGCGCACGGCTCTCTCAATAAATTAATCCGTTTCTTTTTTGTCGTTTTCGGCTTGATGTTTCGCGTTATTAAATTCGAGTTTTCCGGCAAATGTGAGAATAACTAAAGCCAGAAGCGTGCTGATCAATGCCAATCCCAAACTGCCCAAGCCGATCGTCACGCCGATAGCCGCCGTCATCCAGACCCCGGCTGCGGTCGTCAATCCCTGTATATCTCGTTCTTTATCAAGCTTTAGAATCGAGCCGGCTCCTATGAAACCGATGCCCGTGACGATGCCCTGAACGACGCGCGATAAACCGTCCGAAGACATTCCGAAACTCGAACAGCCGAGCACGAAAAGCGTCGTGCCGAGCGTAACCAGGATATGCGTTCTCAGCCCAGCCGGTTTGCCGAGCCTTTCGCGATTCATTCCGATCAGCGCGCCGCACAAAGTAGCCGCCAGCAGCCGGATAATTATTCGCGCCCACTGTTTCGTGTCGGGCACTCCGAAAGCCAGCTCTTCCCAAAAAACATCCATTTTCAAACCCCTTGTAAATTTGTAATAACTGATTGAAACGGTGTTAATTTATGCCAAATTCACTCGAAATTCAAATCTTTAAGGCGAAAACTTTATGGACGAAACTCAAAATGAAGCCTGCACGCTTTGCCTGTAATTTCGCTAAACGGAAGAGGTTGTTTCAATAAAGTTACGGAGGTTTTATAAAGCTTTGTAAGGATCGGCAGTTCGTATTTGTTTTTAATACGACATCCGGCTGGCTTTAAGTAATTACAAATTGATTTTCATCACGTGATTTGTCCCGACAGATTTGCCGTATGGAAATTGAACTTCGCCGACTTTTACAAAACCCGATTTTTCATAAAATCTTATCGCCGCCGCGTTTTTTTCCCAAACGCCGAGCCAGATCGTTTCGTATCCTTTCGCCCGCGCGGTTTCGGCGCAGCGATTCAGCAAACGAGCGCCGATGCCTCTGCCTTTTGCGCGTTCCAGAACGTAAATTCGCTGCAGCTCGACGGCGTTTTCGTTACTCAAGCATTCCGCTTCCGAATTCTCCCGAAGCTTCGCGTAACCCGCTGCCTTGCCGTCTAATTCCGCGACGAAAAACGTCGAATTCGCGTCCTTTAATTCCGCCTCAATCCGGGCGGCGCTGAAACTCTCCGTCACGTAATTCGCCAGATCATGCGAATCGTCCTGCTCGAAATACGCTTCGTAAAAAGTCGTCACGCCGAGAGCGCAAATGATATTTTTGTCGTAAATATTGGCATGCCGGATTGATAGATTCATTTGTGCAATTGAAAAGTAAATTGTCGGTTTAAACCAATTTATTCCATTCTTCAACTGAAATTTGGCGTTCGATGATTTCTTCTACTTCGCGCAGCATCATTCGCAATTGCGGAACTGAATATTCGGAATTTGAGGGAATGGTCAAGCGGTTTTGTCCGTAAACCATAAATTGATGTTTCGCGCCGGAATAAGCGCCTTCAAATCCAAGTCCGCGCAAACGCTTGATAAAATCGTTTCGCTTACACGGATTCCAGCGACTCATATTCAGGTTTTCCGTTTAAATTGATGTTGTTTAAAATCGGTAATTCGTGTCCGAGCTTCAAGCCGACCAAAACCCAATCTTCCAACACTGAGCGCAGTTCGTCTTCGCATTCGCGCAAGGTGACGGCAAAAGCGACCACGCCTTTACACGCCGGAATGCGCCCGAAAAACGTGCCGTCTTCCAGCTTGTCGTATTCGGCTTGCGCCAAGGCGCGGTCGAAATAATCGCTCAAAATATATTGTCCTGTCATAGCAGATTTATTTTATCACTAAATCACACATGGTTTACCGCCGCGCTTGTTCGGATCAATCGTGATGTAGTCTGGGTAGTTCATATTTAGGAAAGGTTAAAATCATTGAAGGCTTTAAGCAACTTCATTGTCGATTGATAATCCAATTTATCACCATCGTATCTAACTTCATATAAGCCTTGAAGATTTGATGGTAATTGTGTTCCAGTTTCAACAAGCAGAATAAATTGACCATTGTAGAG
>JAOAPX010000081.1 GCA_025463125.1 Acidobacteriota bacterium
TCTGGTTTCCAACCTCTGGCGCTCGCCCGAACTCGGCTTAGCCGCGCCGCGTCCCGAGCCGGCTGATAAAACTTTTCAGGAAACAAGAAACCGGGACGCAATTCGCGCCGTCCCCGACAGATCGGAAGACAGACCGGAAAGCGAAACGGTGAAAGCCGCTCCGACAGCTTAGTTATGTAATATAATCAACAATTTAACGGGCGAGAATCATTCTCGCCCGTTTTTATCTTGTCGAAATTTATGTATTATCTGGAATGATTTTGGAGGTGTTATGTCAGACCACTCACATTTAGACGCTAAATATTTTATTGACAACAAAGTTTACAATTGTCCTTTCTGTAATCGAAGGAATGTCCTTTACGATAAAAGAATTGCCGGGAAATTTGATTGGTCAAGTAGCAAAGCTTGTTATGTTTACTTTGTTATATGTTCAAGTTGCGGAAAAAGTTCAATGCATCTTAGTTATGAACCGATACATACTATTGCTAAAGTAGGCATCCATTTTGATTCAGATAAAGATTTAGATTCTTATATATTTTATTCTGTTCCAACATCCTTTTTCGTAATTGACGAACGTATTCCTAGAATTATTCGTGAATTAATTACCGAAGCAGAAGGTTGCGTAAAAATGAATTTTTTAACAGGTGCTTCTGCCTGCACACGAAAAGCAATTTACGAACTTACAATCCGAGAAAAAGCCGAAGGCGGAAATTATGAAGAGCGAATTAAATTTCTAAAGACTAAATTTCCGCAAATAGAACCTGAACTTTTTGATGTTCTTTCTCACATTAAAGATATGACAAGCGATAAAGTTCACGAACAATCTTGGGACAAGTGGGATAATAAACATTTGAAGCTCTTCTTAGAAACTTTAAAGGTAATTCTCCACGAAATTTATGTTATACCCGACGAAAGAAAAAAACGATCTTTATCAATTTCCAGTCTTCTGCCTAATGTTTTCAAAGACAAAGAAGCTAGAAGAACAGGAAACATTAATACAAATGAGGATTCAGTAACCACGGAAACTTAAAACGAATGGGTTTTTGGTGATATAATTTTCTCGCTATGACACAATCGCAAGCCACCGCCGAAGTTTTCTACACCGCGTTTCAAGCCTTGAAAAAGAGCGAGCGCGAGGCGTTTATCAACAGACTTCTCGAAGATGAAAAACTCGCCGAAGATTTGCGTTACGCGGTCATCGTCGAACAGCGAAAGACGGAACCGACCGTTTCGCTTGACGACTGGACGAAACTTAATGCGCGGCTTGAAAGTTTACAAAAAAAACTCGCCGCTTTTTCCAGTATTCGGGCGGGAGTGAAAGAAGTTAAAGACGCGCGAAAGAAGAATCGGAAGCTGCAAAAGTTGTCGGACTTTATCGATGAAAACCGAAGTTAGAATTACCGGTAGTTTTAAGAAAACCGTCAAACCGTTGCTCAAAAAATACGCTTCGCTGCTCGGCGAGCTGGCAGATTTAGAAGCTCGATTACTCACAAACCCGCGAATCGGAACACCGCTCGGACGCGATGCGTATAAAATCAGATTAAAAATCAAGAGCAAAGGAAAAGGCAAAAGCGGCGGCGCTCGCGTGATTTCGTATTTGGAAACCGAAATCGTCGGAATTGTCGAAGCGGCAGAAGAAACAATCGTTGTAAATTTGATTGCAATTTACGATAAGGCGGAAAGAGAAACGATTACTAACAAGGAATTACGCGATTTGATTGAAAATTTAACCAAGTAAGTTAAAGTATTTCAATAAATTACAACAAATGTGTTGCACAACATTATTGTTGTAATTTCTGTGCAAAAGGCGCTTTAAACAAGTCGCCTTTTATATTTTATAAAATAAGCTGTTTATCATAATTTTGAAAGTTAGGTAAAATTTTGGTATTGAAATACAAGGTATGAACAAACATAAACTCAAGCAGAGACAGAAACTTTTGCGAGATAAAATCAGTAAAAAATACATCGGTTTTCACGTTTACCGTTCGGTTAATGAGAATCTTCCTTTTATATTTTGGGAAAGATTGACCGATGAACCGATTAAAGAAGGCAATTTTAATGATCCGGCGGCACAGGTCGGGCACAGATATTTTTATAAACTCACGCAGGTTGACGCTCAGGGTAATGAAAGCGCGCCGATTACGCCGAAAACCAGTTATACCGACCACGCCGGAAACACTTACGAGCAGAATCCTCTGGTTGATTTCGTCGGCTATAATATGTATCGCTCCGCTGACAAAGACGTGCCGCTCGAAAGTTGGGAACGCCGCAACAAAGAGCCGATTCCGACGACGGAATATAAGGATGAAGGCGTCCAGCCGGGCGAAATTTATTTTTATTATGTCCGCGCCGTCGATTCAAAAGGAAACGAAAGCGCGCCGGGCGAGATTTTGCGCGTTATCAGGAAATAAATCTCCACGATGTTTTGCTGCTGATTTAATATCGGAAGTTCGCCGCGAAACACGCCAAGAGCTTGCAAAAGATAAGATTTAAAAAGACAAAACTCTAAATAATTTCGTTTATTAGCGTGTATTTCGCGGGCTAATGTCTTATAAATGCAATTGTTCACCAAATCAATTACGCAGTTCGGGTTCGGCAAAAATCGCTTAAAATAAAAAATTTGACAACCCGTTTCCGTTTCCCGTACTCTAAATGTCGGAGGTGATAGATTTATGATAAAAAATTCAATCGACACACCGCCGGACTTTAGTAGCCGGTAAGCCTTTTTGAAAGAAGGCGAGCCGGGATAAAAGTACGGAACGGTACAAAAAATTCGGATCAGGTTGATAAAAAGGCGTTGAAAACAAGGAAGATGTTGGTGGTGAAAAGCGAAACGCTCTAATCAATATTTGCAGTTTCTCCGGCTGATTTATCAAAACCGAAACCGACAAAATAAACGAAAGGCGATTCATAACGGATCGCCTTTTTTGTTTGCCTGTGTTTTGCCGAAAGCGTTTTTCGCTATATGTTTTATTTACTGCGCTTTGACGGGAATCAGGACGAGTTAAATATTCGGCAGGTAAATTCTTATAAAATTTACTTGATTCAGCACATCGGTTAGAATACATAACAGACAGATTTTCACCTGTTTTCTGCATCTTAATATCAAGTTTTTTTGACAGGAGAAAACTGCACGAAATATGAATACATACGAAACTACTTTTGGTAATAATTCAGCGGCAAGCGCCTTGCCCGAAGAGCGCGCAAGGTTTATCCGCAAAACTTATCTGCACCTGGCGGCGGCAATTCTGGCATTCGTCGCGCTGGAAACATTTTTGTTTGCATCCGGCGCCGCCCAGGTGATTATATCAACGCTTCGTTTAGGCGGCTCGATGTCCTGGCTTCTGGTTTTAGGCGCTTTTATGGGCGTTTCTTACCTGGCAAGCAACTGGGCGAATTCGCAAACCTCGAAAGGGATGCAGTACGCGGGGCTCGGGCTTTATGTGGCGGCGCAGGCGGTTATTTTTGTGCCGATGTTGTTTATAGCCTCAGTTTACGGCGGCGGCGACGTGATCGTCAAAGCCGGAATCGTCACGCTCGGTTTGTTTCTCGGCATTACATCGGTCGTCTTTTTGACGCGAACCGATTTTTCGTTTTTAGGTCCGATTATCGCTATCGGCGGATTCGTCGCGCTCAGCTTTATTGTCGCCAGCATTTTGTTCGGATTTAGTTTGGGCAGCTTGTTTGCGTTCGTGATGGTCGCTTTTGCCGGCACGGCGATTCTTTATGAAACGTCGAACGTAATGCACCGTTATCATCCGACGCAGCACGTCGCGGCTTCGCTGACGCTGTTTGCGGGCATCGCGCTTTTGTTCTGGTATATCCTGAACATTTTCAGCTCGCGAGACTAAACCGGTAACGAGAAAGTGTTTGATTACGGTTAGAAAAAGGCGGATTAAAATCCGCCTTTTTTATTTCCTCAAACTTGCAACTTTTCCGGCTCGGCGCGATAATGCTTTTCCTATGAAAAAAATAATATTTATTAGTTTTTTCGTGCTCGCACTCGCAGTTTCGGCTTTTGCTCAAGCCGCGCCGAAACCGCCTTCGACACATTTGAAGGTCGGCGATGTCGCGCCCGATTTAACTTTACCCGATACGGAAGGAAATACATTTAAGCTTTCCGATTTCAAAGGCAAGAAATCCGTCGTTCTGGCGTTTTACGTGCTTGCCTTTACCGGCGGTTGAACGAAGCAGTTACAGGCATATCAGGCTGATATCGCCAAATTTGAAGCTTCAAACACGCAGGTTTTAGGAATCAGTATGGACAGCTCCCCGACTAACAAGCGTTTCGCCCAGGACATCGGCGTTAAATTCCCGCTTTTAAGCGACTGGAAAAGAAAAGCCGTTAAAGATTACGGCATTTACAACGAAGAATCAGGCTACGGAACGCGCGCCACTTTCGTCGTCGATAAAGAAGGGAAAATCCAACACATAGAGCTCGGCAAAACAGCGGTCGATCCGAGCGGAGCTTATGAGGTCTGCGAACTGCTGCAAAAAAAATCGCCGGCAAAACCGTAATCAACAATATAAATTTAATTTGACTTGGGCGAGATCCTGATCTCGCCCTTTTTTATTGCCGCGCAAAACTGTAAAAGCTCCGGCGACTGTTCAAAATATTTTTAATTCATAAAAATATGAGTTTTCATTTACTGTTTCCCTGCAAAATTGTTATGTTAGTTCCTTAACGAGCAAGGGAATGAAAGACGCAGCGATTCAAACAAAAGAACCATCCTCCAATGATTTCGGCTCGGCGATAGCCAATACTTTTCGAGCGCTCAAACATCGCAATTTCAAATTATTTTTTTCCGGTCAAATCATTTCTTTAACCGGAACCTGGATGCAGTCGGTCGCGCAAAGCTGGCTTGTTTACCGCATCACGGGCTCGGTCGCGCTCCTGGGATTAATCGGTTTCGCCGGGCAATTCCCGGTGTTTTTGCTGACCGCCTTCGGCGGCGCGGTCGCTGATAAATACAACCGGCGTAAAATTCTGGTCGCCACGCAAACCGCCTCGATGACGCTCGCTTTTATACTGGCGTTTCTGACCTTGAGCGGTTATGTAAAGGTCTGGCATTTATTCTTTATCGCTTCTCTTTCGGGCATCGTAAACGCTTTCGATATACCGGCGCGGCAATCTTTTGTCGTCGATATGGTCGGCAAAGACGATTTGCTGAACGCCATCGCTTTAAATTCCTCGATGTTTAACGGCGCGAGAATCATCGGTCCGGCGATCGCGGGGATTTTGGTGGCGGCGGTCGGCGAAGGATGGTGTTTTTTGGGAAACGCAGTCAGTTATATCGCCGTTATTTTCGGGCTTTTGCGAATGAGTATCGAGCGCAAGGAAATTGCTCAAACCGCCGGTTCCGCGTTTGAAAAAATCAAAGAAGGATTCTTGTTTGTCGCCAGAACAAAACCCGTCCGCGCCCTTTTGCTGCTGCTCGGCTTGGTGAGCCTGATGGGAATGCCTTACGCGGTTTTGATGCCGATTTTCGCCGACCAGATTTTGCAGGGCGGCGTGCGCGGGCTTGGAATATTGATGGGCGCGAGCGGTTCGGGCGCTTTAATCGCGGCGCTGACTCTTGCTTCAAGAAAAAGCATTAAAGGTTTGGGTCGCTGGGTGGCGGTTTCGTCAGGCGTTTTCGGCGTTTTTCTGATCTTGTTTTCGTTTTCGCGCTCGTTTTGGCTTTCGGCTGCGCTGCTCGTTCCAACCGGATTCTCGATGATGCTGCAAATGTCTTCTTCAAACACTTTAATTCAGGCGATGGTGCCCGACGAGCTGCGCGGTCGCGTAATGGCTGTCTATTCGATGATGTTTATGGGAATGGCGCCGATCGGCGCGCTTTTAGCCGGAACGCTTGCGGGCGTAATCGGCGCTCCTTTGACGGTCGCCTTCGGCGGAGCGATCTGCATCGGCGGCTCGATTTTATTCGGCTGGCGATTGCCGAAACTGCGCGTCGAAGCGAGAAAAATCATTGTTGCCCTGCAAATGACCGGCGGAGAACCGGCAACAAAAGCGAGCTTTCAGGAACGCGTTTATCTTAAAAACTCCGATTAACGCCCGGATATAAAGTTTTGTTATTTTCGAAAACAATCTTTCTTTAATCAGAACAGAAAAGTATAAATGCTATAAAAAAGCGGTTTGTGATTTAGTAATTTTATTCATTTTTTTATTTGAGTTTAATATAATGAAACGAGCGGTTATTTCCAAACAAGTATTTTGTGTTCGTTATAATACAGTGTGTGATATAATTATTTTTACAAGAATTGTAAACAAGCTATTGACACCGAAGTGTAAATCTGTTTTCTGATGCTTTTTCGATTCTCGTCCAAAGTTGTTATTACACAAAATAATAATCTTGCAGTTCATTCAAAATATGCCTAAACTACAAAGCGGAAACGGTTCGGTCAAATTGTCCCAAATCATTTTTTAGAGCTATTAATAAATAAAAGTTTGTGCCGAAAAGCACTGGAAAGAGTAATCATGAAAATACTGCTTTATAATCCGGACAACGGGATGACGCGCAATTTTATGCCGCATCTCTGGATGTTTCTCCTCCAATCACTTACTCCGAAAGAACACGAAGTAATTTTAATCGACGGCAACGCTAAAGCGATGACGCGCGAAGAACTCGTTCAGTTTTGCAAGGACGAAAACATAGGGCTCGTCGGCATCGGCGCGATGACCAGAATGATCGCCCGCGCTTATAAAGTCGCCGACGCGCTGCGCGACGCCGGAATAAAAGTCGTGATGGGCGGACCGCACGTAACCGAATGCCCGGACGAAGCTCTCGGACGCGACGGAGGAAAACGCCACGCCGACGCTATCGCGCTCGGCGAAGCCGACGAAACTTGGGCTTTAATGGTCAATGATGCCGTAAAAGGCGAATTAAAAGACATTTATCAGCCGGAAACCGATGCGAAAGGCAACGATAAAAAACCGAGTTTGCAGCCGTATCCGCATATTCCCTGGGAAACTTTGGATTTGGAACAGTTCAGCCTGGTCCCGAAATTTGTTAAACCGTTTCTTTCCAAAATGGGCGCGGGCTGGGGCAGCTTTCACGTAGTTCCGATTGAAACCGGTCGCGGCTGCCCGTACGGCTGCGAATTCTGTACGGTGACAGGCTTTTTCGGCGATTCGATTCGTTTTCGCACAAACGAAAGCGTTATCGAAGAATTATTAAGGCTGAAAGAACGCGCTAAACGAGAAAAAGGACAGATCGCCGTTTTCTTTATCGACGACAATCTCGCCATTAATAAAAAACGCGTTAAATCTCTGCTCAGAGACATGATCGCGGCAAACGCGCAGATTCCGTGGGTCGCTCAAATCAGCGCGAATCTTCTCGGCGACGAAGAATTAGTCGATCTGATCGCCGAATCGGGCGGCAAATGGGTATTTATCGGGATGGAATCAATCGACCCGGAAAATATGGCTTCGGTTAATAAGAATTTCTCAAAACCACAGGATTACAAAGAAGTTCTCGACCGCCTGGCGAAACGCAATATTTACGCGATCACCTCGTTTATTTTCGGAATGGACAATGACACGACGGGAGTCGCCAAACGAACCGTCGAGCAAATAGAAAGCTGGGCTCCGGGGCTTCCCGTGTTCGGTCAGCTGACGCCGTTTCCGGCAACGCCTTTGTACTCGCGCCTGGAAAAAGAAGGCAGATTATCGCGCCCGAAACACTGGCTCGAATTTGCGCCGTTCGTGATGGCGCACACGCCTTTGAAAATGTCGATCGACGATGCGAGCGAAGAAACGAAATACGCGTGGTCAAGGTCTTACAGCCCCGAGCGAAACGCGCAGGCGCTCGAAATGATAAAAGATCAGCCGCTCGAATATCGCATCAGCCATTTCGTTTCGCGCATTTTCTTTCGCGGAATCTACTTCCCGCAAATGAAAAAACGCGATTGGCTGAAAGTGTTTTACGATAATCGAAAAACAATCTCGAGTCTTGTCAAAGAAGGTTTCGGAACATATCAAAAAGCGCGGCGCAAAAGAAAAGTCAAAATTACGGGGACAGAAACGGCTTAATTTATCTTCGTCAACGAAAAGCCAGCCGGCTTTATCAAGAACAAATAAAAAGAGATGAGTTTGAAATACTTCAAGCTCATCTCTTTTTAATTAAACAGATTAAACAAACAACTATTTTGTAAGGTACCTAAAAACGCAAAATATCAATTTACCAACCGTGAATTTACATACGCCAAACTTCACCTTGTAAAAGAAGGATTCGATCGAATCTCGAAATCCTACGGGTTTTCAAACTTTACGTATGAAAACCCTGCCCCTCTTCTCCGCCTTTCGGCTGTCCGCTCAGTTTGTCTTATATAATTTAGATAGTTTTAATAAATTTAGGTTTCCAGTAATTCAATAAAAAAAATAAAAAAAGGTTTGCGAATGCGTCGGCACTCTCAAACCAAAGGCGAACAGGAAATATGAATATTTATTTATACAATGAAAAGGCTCGCCGTTCCATTAATAAATTGATTTTCCCCATAATATTAAAAAAATAATTAAAAAGGCGATTCGTCATCGTTCTCAAAAACAATTCTTTTTTTTACTTTCGGCTGGCGCTCTTCGCGCAAGTCTTCGGGGGCGAGAGGTTGCAGAGATAAATTTTCGCCTGCGTCTTTAAGCAAAACTTCGATTCTTCGCTCGGATTGATTAAGCCTTTCCTGGCATTCGCGCGATAATTTAACGCCGTCTTCAAACAATTTCAAACTTTCTTCAAGCGATAAATCACCGTCTTCGAGTTTTCTTACGATTTTTTCAAGTTCGCCGAGCGAGGCTTCGAATGTTTTGGATTTGCCGTTCATAAAAGAAATTTAACACAGAGTTTTACGCGGCGAAAGTTGAAAGCGGTTTGTCTTTGAAACGCTTACTGCAAGGCGTTTTCAGCCTGCTTTAATAAATCCTGTAAATTATCTACGCCCAGGGTTTTTCCCGCTTTATTGATGCCGCCTTTCGTCGCGATCGTTATAATTTCCTGCCCGATTTTCTGCGCGATTCGCGTCGCCAATTGTTCGTCGTTCACGCCGATGACCTGCCATGTGTCACCGTTTCGCTTCATTTTCAATTCAAGCGGTCGGTCGGGAATTTTGCTTTTAACTAAAGCATTGTCGCCGTTGGTCGAAATGTCCAGGTAAGTGTCTGCGCCGAGAACAATCGCGGCAAACGGGATGTTTGTGAATTTATCGGTTTTTTCTCTGATTACGCGCGGCAGTTCTTCCCTTGCGCGATCTTTTACGGCAGGCAAAATGGGTTCGGCAACCCGGGCGACTCTCGAAAGCGCTTGCGGCGGAAGTCCCCGACCATACAATTCGACGGCTTTGCCGGTTATCTGCGGCATAAAATCATCGACTACGGCGTTTGTATCAACCAATTGATCGACAACCGCCTGATCATCGCGCCGCGCCGCATCGATCAAAAGGGCAAGAGAATATTGCGGGGTATTTTGAAAACTGCGCCAGTAAAAATAACCGCCGATTGCGCCGATCAGCAAAGCAGCGCCGAGAACTGCGGCTAAAACGCCGAATATTTTCAGAAACCTGCTTTTCGCTTTCGGCTTTTGATATTCGCCGAAAGCCGGAACGCTCTGCTTTTGCCGAGCCGCCTGTTCTTCTATATTTACAACAAATTTCGACATCTTTTTTTATCTGTAACGCGAAAAGGCGGGAAACGCGGCTCGGTTTAACGTTCAATACAAATACATAAATCAATCGTATTGACGATTTAACTTTGCGCTGCCGCGTTTCTCGCGCCGGAATTTCTACTTCTCCGTTTTCAAAACCTTTGCTTCAATCTTACCTTCAGCAAGCCGAATTTTCACCGTGTCGTTTATTTTTACGTTTTCCGACGCGCGCAGAATTTCCCCGCTTTCGGTTTCCGCAATTGCAAAACCGCGTCTTAAAACCGACAAAGGCGAAAGCGCGTCGAGCGAAGCCATCTCGATTTTCAATCTTTCGTCTTTCGCGTCGAGCGCTTTTTTCACTGCTGAAATCTGACGCTGGTGCAAAAGTGCGAGCCGCGTTTTGCCTCCCGAAACTTTCGATGCGAGTCTGAGCGGAGAAAGTTGTGAAATAACTTTTTCGAGCCGTTTGCCCGCATCTTTTAGCTTGCCCGCAAACGCATCTTCGATTCGCGACTGCAAATCTTCGACTTCGTAATGCAAATCCTTGATTTTCTGCGGAAACTCGACAAACACGGGCGCAAGCGCGAGTTCCTGCAAATCGGCGCGCGACTGCAAAAGTTTGTAATCGATCAATTGAAATAAATCCTGCGTTCGCTGCCTGATAAAAGCTTCGATTTGATCTTCGGATTCGGCGACGATTTCGGCGGCGGCAGACGGCGTCGGGGCGCGGCGGTCGGCGACAAAATCGGCAATCGTAAAATCGATTTCGTGCCCGACGGCGGAAATAATCGGAATTTCCGAAGCGCGAATCGTCCGCGCCAGGCGCTCTTCGTTAAACGCCCATAAATCTTCGCTCGAGCCGCCGCCGCGCCCGACGATTAAAACGTCGATGCGGTCTGATTCCGGCGCGTTTCGATTAAATTCATTGGCGTTTAAGATCGCCTGCCGGATTTCTTCGCCCGCCGATTCTCCCTGCACGCGGGTCGGAATCAAAACGATGCTGACCGTCCGCGTTCGCCTCGATAAAACGTGCAGAATGTCGTGAAACGCCGCGCCGTTCGGCGAAGTGACGACGCCGACTCTTTTCGGCAGCACCGGCAGAGGTCGTTTTAATTCTTCGTCGAAAAGCCTTTCTTTGGCGAGCTTTAATTTAATTTGCTCGAAGGCGACTTTCAGAGCGCCTTCGCCGATCGGTTCGAGCGATTCGACAAGCATCTGATATTCGCCTTTCGGTTCGTAAACGCTCAATTTCCCGCGGACGCGCACCTGCAAACCGTCGAACGGCTGAAACTTTATTTTCCAGTTCGAACCGCGATAACAAGCCGCTTTAAGCTGCGTGTAGCCGTCGTGCAGAGTGAAATACCAGTGACCGGAAGCCGCCGCGACGAAATTAACGATTTCCGCTTCGATCCAAACCGACGCGAAAGCCTTTTCGAGCGTCCGTTTGACCAGCGAATTGACCTCAGAAACGGTCGAAGGTCGGCGCTCCTGATCGTCGAAAAGTGAATTTAACAGAGAAGAAGATTTCATTTGGCAAAAGTGAAAGTTGTTTGTCTTTATCGTGAAATTGCTAATTCGTAATTAGAGATAAAAAGCTCGCTTTCTTTTATTATATTGCTCATTCGATTTAAAAAATTAAGCAAAGATTCTCCTCAAAAATCATTAATAAAGAGAAAACAAGCTATTACAGCCAAAACGTGCGTAACAAGAATGATAGCAGCAACCAGAAGAAATTTGTTTTTAGCACTTGCAGCACCGAGTACTACACCATAAAAAGGAATTTCGATACCTGCTAGTAAAACAGTCAAAACAATCAAAACACCTGAATTAGCTACCGATCTGAAAAAGAACGCCGAAAGCATTGCATAAGGAAATAGAGTTTTTGGCAAAACAAAACTATGTCCTCCGCCAGTAGAAACAACACTTATGAAAAGACAAATAGGAGTTGCAATCAAAGATATAACAATCGGTTCCCAAAATTTTAGGCTTTTCATAACGCGAAGTAATACAACTTGATTCATATTTATTTGGCGGTTTTGGCATGTTCTAAAATTATCGTGAAGTTGTTGGCGCGCGCTTCATCGAAAATTTTCCTGACGAAATTCGCGTCCGAAACGGAAAAGGAATTATCGCCGAGAAATTTTTCGATTGATTCATTTGCCGCGTCGGAATTCGTTGAGCCTTTGAGCGCGTTGGCGGTCAGGCGAATCTGCGCTTTTGATGTGTACGGCGCGCTGCCGACTTTGACGTTTTGCAGATTCGTGTAAAGCATCAATTTTAAAAAGCCGTCTTTTATGTCGTTGCGGCTCGGCATTTTAGCGCGCGCGCTGTGTTTGGCTTCGATCAAATAAACGGTTTTGTTTTCGATTTTCGTTTCGTCGCAGGTGAAAAAATATCTGCCGAAAAGCGCGTTATTGATTGTTACTTTCGCTTTTGTGTCGGTCGAGAGAGCTTCTTTCGGCTGTTCGGTGACGAATTCGCGGCTTTGTGCGTTTTGCGATTTGGCGCGGGAAAATTCGATGAATTTCTGCGGCGTTTCGGCGTATTTTATCAATTCGTCGAGAGCGTCGCTGTGATGCATATAAGTTTTCGTTTTGGCGGAAATTTCGCGATAAGCGAGCTTTGCTTTTTCAAGAATAAATTTTAACTGCTTGATTTCGCGCTCGTTCCATTCCCGCGCCGAGCCTTTAAAATTATAAACTTCGCTTAAACGCGAGTTTATATAATTAACATCGAGTTTCTGAGCGGTAATCTGGTCGGCTCGCTTCGCGTTTTTTTCGGCGTCGCTGTAATAAGCCAGGATCACACGAACGTCCAGAAGACTTAGAAGCGAAACCGTATCCCACTGCAAAAAATCGCGGTCGCCGCCCAAGCCCTCGTCTTTAACGATCGGAATTATCGCGACTTTTTTGCCGTTGTGCGCGAGCGTGTCGTAAACGCGTTCATACGGGTAAGAGCGCGTGCGTTTCGGCGAAATCCAGCGGCTGACGGCGATTGTTTCCTTGCCGTTTGTCAGCGTAAAGGCGCCCGCCGCTTTATTGATGTCGAAATTTTCCAGTTTCGATTCGCGCAAAGCGTCGTTAACGAATTGTTTGTAAGCGATTTTTGTAACGTCGCCCGAAATTTCACCGGCTTGATTTAGAGAAAAAAAAAGCGGAGCGGCGGAAAAGTTTATTTTATGAAATATTTTTCCCCGCGCGGGCGCATAGTTCTCGAAAGAATAAAAGTTTTTTTTTAGAGAAACATCTTCGGCGTTTTTTATAAGCTTTACGCTTTCGCTTTGCGCTTTTTTCGGGCTTTTCGGGAAAGCGTTCGTTTCAATTTCGGAAACCTTTTCCGCGACCGACACGACCGAGCCGAGTTTTACAAACGAAGCGTCGCGTTTAACCCTGACTTTCAAACGCGGCGAAGCGGTCATTTTATCGTTTGTTTCGGGCAAATCCGAACGAAATGTCACGGTGTAAGCGGTGCGAAGCTGAACGACGATGTCGCTGTAAGCTTTTTGAATCTCGTTTAATTGAGTTATCGGGTAATAAACGCCGCCGGAAACCCGCGCCAATCGTTCGCCTTCGCCGTCGGCTTTTGTCGTCAAACCCATATAACGCATGCGAAGCGGGTCAATCGTTTTGTTCGGGTCGCCAGCCGCCGCCGCGATCAGCGACGAAGGAACGTAAAGCGGGTAAACGAGCGCGCCGCTTTCCTGGATCGAGCCGAGCAGCGAATCGAACGGCAGAAACGAACGGTTATCGTCGCCGTCGGTCAAAGCGACAATCGCGGTTCGCTCGCCTTTGAGCGGTCGCAGGATGTCGGCTAAGGAAAAAGCCAGCGCGTCGTAAAAAGCCGTCGCTCCGCCCGCGTCAAACGTATCGAGCGATTCGGAAAGCTTTGCTTTATCGGTCGTGAAATTTGAAATCACTTCGACGTCGTCGTTAAAAATCACGATGGCGATTTTGTCTTTCGGCTCAACCGTATTGACGAAGTTTCTCGCGGCTTTGCGGATAAAATTAACGTAATTATCGACGCTGCCCGAAACGTCGAGCAAAAGAACGAGATTAAACGGCGCGGTCGTCGGCTCGACCGACAAAATCTCGCGAAGCTCGCCCGCTTCCCTGACCTCGAAATCTTCTTTTTTCAAATCGGCAACGGCGCGATTATTGACGTCCGTAACCCGCGCCAGAACTCGTTTGATACGCGCGCCCGGCGCATTTTGGGCGCTTTTTCTTTCGGTTAAAGTCGGTTCGCGTTTTGAAGGCGGCAATGTTTTGGCGTAATCCCCGAAATATTTCGGGCTCGCGCGGCGGATCGCTTCCATCAAAAGCGAATCGCCGCTGCGAATCACGGCTTTTGCAGCGTTCGTCAAAGGTCGCTCGCGCAAATCCGAAGAAACTTCATTCGGCGGCACGTTTAATAAAATAATGCCGCGCGCGGTCGTAAAATTCAGCGAGAGCGGTTTCAGCTTTTTGGGTTTTGATTTTTTCTTTTCGCCTTCGTTTTCGGGATTTTCGCTGTTTTGTTCTTCCCGGTCGCCGCTTTTGTCTTCTTTTTCTTCAACAATTGTGCCGTTAATAACAAACTTTCCGGCGGCTTTTTCTTTCACTTCTTCGAGCTCGACGTCGCTTAGAAATCTCGGTCGCGATTCGGTCCAGACGAAATCGTATTTTACGTTTTCGAGCGGCACGTCGGCGGCGATAGTTCCGGTTTCGGTTTTGATTTCAAGCGATTCGAAATTGCCGGAGACTTTCGCTTCGCCCGCATTGGTTTGAATCTTAAGGCGAACTCGTTCCGGCAAATTAACCGACAAATCAATTCTTTCGCCCGCTTCCCGCGACGCCACTTCGATACGGATTTTCCCGCCCGATGAATCAATTTTTATATCGTTTTCGGTCAAACCGCGGTCGGAATTAGCGGAAACGGAAATTTTTCCGCTTTTTTCTTTGAGAGCCTCGTCGGTTGTTTTATTTTCCTCGCCCGATGGCACGGCGTAAACGTCAACACGCCCGAAATTATTGACGATTTCGACGCTGCCGCTTTTTTGTAAAACCAGTTCGCGCTGAAAACTCTGCGCCTGTGCGGTTAAAGTAAGGAATGCTATCAGAAAGAAACTAAAAATCTTCATAGCGTTATTAGATGAAAGGTTAAAGAAACGCGGCTGCATTTTAGATAGTACTTGCAAATTAGATAGTACTTGCAAAATGCTAATTCCCCGTCATCGCTTCGTTGCTTTTTCTCATTAAATCAGACCGGTTACCGGTCAATTTACCCGATTGTTCAAGGCGTTCGTGAACGCGCCGCTGCCAGTTTGTTCGCGGCTGATCTACTTCTTCAAATTGTACCAGTAAATCCTGCATCGATTCACCGCCAGCCTGCCTTGTTTTCAAATAAAGCAGCGCGGCGATAATCGACCAGAGCGAAGCGATTAAAATTTGAAACGGAAGCATTAAAATCGTCGTCGCATCCTCGACAACCACTTCTCTCAATCGTTTGCCGAAGTTTTCGGCGCCGGACGATTGATCGTTAACATTTAATCGCTTGTTTCCGAAAACAATTTGCTTTGTATCGTTCGTTTCCTCGATTTTAACGAGCGGTCTGTTTTCGTCCCGGGCTTTTAACACTTCGCGTTTGATTTCTTCGACCTTGGCGGCGTCACTCGAAAAAGCTTTAACGGTTATATTCGCCGCCGCTCCGACCAGGCTCGCGACTAAAAAAGGCACGAAAAACATTATAAAAACCGCCGCCGTCGTTGTTCGCAGCGAACGTTTGACCAAAGCCGTCGAGCGTTTCATGGCTGCTTTGCCGCGCAAATTTTCCATCATCACGACCGGCGCCACAAGCGCCCATAAAACCGACAGGACAACTCCCGGAAGCAGGCAAAAAAGGTACCCGATAAATGACAAAACGGTCGTCAATATTCCGGTTCCGACCAAGCTTTTCCATCTTTTGCGCATCGCTTTCAAAGCCTGGCGAACATGAACCGGGCGAAGCGGAACGGCGAGCGTCTGCGCGACGATCCAGGTTGTTGTTCCAAAAACGAAATAACCGCAAAAGATGCCGACAAAAGTTGAAGACAGCTTTAATGCGCCTGACAAAATTGCGGCGGAAGCGTCGCTGATTTGATCGCCCACGTAAAACACGTCTAATAAAAGATGAACGAACGTTACAAGAGCCAGCGGCAAATAAAGCAAAATCGACAAACCGAGAAATTTCGGCAAATGTTTGCTGTAAATTTCCAGGGCGCGGCGAAAAAGCGTTCCGACGCCTTCCGATTGAGCGCGAATTTCCGAAGCGAACGCCTGAGCCGTTTGCGGTCGGTCAGCCGTATTTTTCGCCAGCGCCGAATTAATAACCTTTTTAACTTTCTGCGGAACTTTCTTAACGTTGAGCGCCGGCGCGGCAGCTTCTTTGTGCGCTTCCATCACTGCCTTGTAATCGCCGCTGAACGGAGTTTTTCCGGAAAGCATCTGGTAAGCGATAACGCCGAGACTGTATATATCCGAATGCGACGTTAATTTTTCACCGCGGCATTGCTCGGGCGACATATAAAGCGGCGTGCCGAGCACGGCGCCGATGCGCGTCAGTTCTTTTGTCGTTTGATCGAGCGGAGGCTTTCCGGTCGTTGAAGCGTTTTCCGATGCTTTATCTAACGCTTTATTTGTAACCGGCTGAGAAGTTATCAATTTAGTTCCGATATTTGACTGTTCATCAACCGTGGTTCGATTTGCCTGCCAAATCTCCGGGACGTCTTCGACATGCTCGTCGGCTTTTACAATCGTTCCGGCTTCGGAAAAAATCGTTTTTGATTCGGGCGTTTGAATTGCCGTCGACGCTTCGCCGAAATTGGTCGAATGCTTCGAATCGGCGAGCGTTTCCGCCTGTCCCGGATCGGCGATTGTCGCTCTTGCGGAAGAAGTTTGCTGCGGGGAAACCGCAAAATCCCCCGAAATATTTTCCGCCGCCGCAGCGGAAAAATTTTCTTCGAGCTTGGCGATCCCGAAATCCAGGACTTTAACCGTATAACCGCCGCGCTGATTCGGTTCGAGCCAGATATTATCCGGCTTTAAATCGCGATGAATAATTCCCTGAACGTGCGCTTCGTGAACCGCAGAGCAAACCTGTTCGAGAATATCCAGCGTCCATGCAAGCGGCAGTTTTTGTTCTTCTTCGAGAATTTCGCCGAGCGTACAGCCGTCGAGATATTCCATCACGAGGTATGCGACATTTCCGCTCTTTGTTTCAGCAAAACCGAAATCGGTCACGTTTACGACATTCGGATGACGAAGCCGCCCGGCAGCGCGCGCTTCACGCCTGAAACGCTCGATAAATTCCCGGCGTTCCATAAATTGAGGCGCGATGATCTTGACGGCGACCGGGCGACCGGTTCCGACATGCGTCGCCAGATAGACGGTTCCCATCCCGCCTTTTCCGAGTTCGCGCTCAATTTTATATTTCTCGTCAAGCGTATGCCCGATGAAATCGGCAAAATTCATAATATCTTTTTGTAATTTTTTCCGCTTTGTTGACCTGTAAAACTTTTTCGTAAGTTGTTACGATTTTTAGCAGCAATTGTTTTGAATCTTTCAAATTTTCGATCTCGCGCATTATTGCGATTTAAATAAAAAAACTCTCTTTGCCGGTAAAAACACCGCGTTTGTCCGTAAGTTTCAGGTCAAATCATTATAAACATTTTACTTTGATTATTCACACAAATATTCGCCCGATTTAACCGAAGCGCGCCGCGCCGGTAAAAGCTTGCACAAGTTTATTTTTTACACTACCTTTAATAATCATTTTAAGCATCAATAAAAAATGAAGAACATCGCGTTTCATTCGTGAAACAAGATTTCACAAACGCTCTTTTTTGTGCTAAACTGTTTTCAGTTTATTGAGACGGTTAAACAAAAGGAGTAAATAAATGGCTGGAGAAGCAGTGAAAATGGTAACAGAATCAAAAGGCAAAGCGATTGAATCAGCACTCGCAAATATTGAAAAGAAATTCGGAAAAGGATCGATAATGCGTCTCGGCGAGCGTCCGCACGAAGAAGTCGGCGCAATTTCGACTAATTGTATAAGTTTAGACGCGGCAATCGGCGTCGGCGGTTTTCCGCGCGGCAGAATTATTGAAGTTTACGGACCGGAAAGCTCGGGTAAAACGACGCTCGCGCTGCAAGTTGTCGCGCAGGCGCAAAAAGTGGGCGGCGTTGCCGCGTATATCGACGCCGAACACGCGATGGATCCCGAATACGCCGAAAAACTCGGCGTAAATATCGACGATTTACTTATTTCGCAGCCGGATTCGGGCGAGCAGGCGCTCGACATCGCCGAAACCCTCGTTCGTTCGGCAAGCATCGACGTGATCGTCGTTGACTCGGTCGCCGCACTCGTTCCGAGAGCGGAAATCGACGGCGAAATGGGCGATTCACATATGGGCTTGCAGGCGCGTCTTATGTCGCAGGCTTTGCGCAAATTAACGAGTTCGATTTCGAGCACGAACACGTGTTTTATCTTCATTAACCAGCTGCGCGATAAAATCGGCGTTATGTTCGGTTCGCCGGAAACGACGACGGGCGGAAAAGCTTTGAAATTTTACGCTTCCGTGCGCATAGATATTCGCCGCATCGGCGCGATCAAGGAAGGCGATAAAATGGTCGGCAACCGCACGCGCGTTAAAGTGGTGAAAAACAAAGTCGCGCCGCCGTTTCACGAATGCGAATTCGATATTATGTACGGCGAAGGCATCTCGAAAGAAGGCGATTTGCTGGATTTGGCGGTCAATAACAATATCGTCGATAAAAGCGGCGCGTGGTTTTCTTACACGGGCGAGCGGCTCGGACAGGGACGCGAAAACGTCAAGAATATGCTCAAGGAAAACAGAGAGATGTTCGGACGCATCGAGCGCGATGTCAAAATCAAACTCGGCTTAATCAAAGAAGAAGCCGCAGCGGAAGCTTAACGGCTTCAAAACTTGCAGTAAAAAAAGGTGAGCATAAAAACTCACCTTTTTTTATTTTTATAAAAGCTTGTAAATTACGGCTTGCGAACCGTTCTCGGTCGTCCTTCGCCGCTTGTCGTCGCGTTTGCGTCCGCGCCAGCCGGATTCGCCTGATTCGCGTTTGCCGCCGTTCCCTTAGACTGATTCGAAATTACCGAATCAGGAATTCCCGGTATAGGCGTAGCACCTTTCTTTAAAGGCTTTCCGGAAAGCGTCGGATCGGAGCTGACCGGTTTGTTTTTAGCGCCTGCCGGCTGCGTGTTTGCCGCATTCGGATCAGGAATTCCCGGCGTCGCATTTCCCGAAGGAGCGATCGGAGCGGTTGAAAATCCCGGCGGCAAGCTCTTCGAATTGGAATTAGATGCCGCTTCAGCCGAATTGGCATTTGCATTCGACGATGTTGTTTCCGACTGGCAAGCTAGATTAAATACCAATAATAAACCGATAGTTATGAATAAAATAATTTTTGTCATAGAAACCTAATGTTTTTTTAATTTTAAAATAGCTGTGCCGGCTTGAATGTTGCGTCTCCGGAAGACAGCGACGGCTTTCAAACCGGCACGGGCAGGTATCAAACGGAATTTGGAAGGTTTAACAGCCGCCATGGGCATAACGGCTGTTAAAATGTGATTATAATCCTCTATGTTTCATTGTCAACAAAAGAAGGCAAGTCTAAAGGAATTTTTAAATATTTCCCCGATTCCCCTCTCGCGATTTGACATCCCGAAATCGCTTATTTACACTAACAAACTTGCTCCTACAAATTTTGTAAAAGAGCAAACGGCTTGGTAGCTCAGTTGGTAGAGCAGCGGACTGAAAATCCGCGTGTCGGCGGTTCAATTCCGTCCCAAGCCACCACAAACAGTGACTCTGAGCGTAACGAAAGTTACGCTCTTTGTTTTTGGGACACTTTCAGGGACACTTTTAA
>JAOAPX010000092.1 GCA_025463125.1 Acidobacteriota bacterium
AGCATTGCGACAAATCGGAAACCGGCAGTTCGTCTGACTCTCTAAGACAGGCGAGCAGTGAAGATTTTGATTGCTGCGGCTTTTTGCCGGCGGTTTTCGACAAAGCGCGAAAAATCGAAAAAAATCCAGCGACGGCGAACCTTTCCGGCGAAATAAAAATCGAAAGCGTAAAGGTTTCCTCGGTTAAGATTGAAAACGCCGGCGCGGAAATTTACCAGCCGCCGATTTTTTACAAAGAAAAAACCTTTATTAAAAACTGTGTTTTGCTGATTTAGAAACGAGTTTTAATGTGATTTTTAGCGGTCGATCAAAATTGACTGCCGTCCAAAAAACTTTAATTTCTAAATACGGAGTAAATAACAATGAAAAAAAGATTTCTAATAGCGCTTTCGGCGATGCTGGTTTTCGGACTCGCCGCCGCCGCATACGCTTTCACAAGCGCGTCGGTTAATGCAAACAATTCAAATCAAGCTTCGGCGAGCTGCCCGATGCACGAAAACAAAGCGGCTTCGGCGAGCGCGGAAAAAGAAAAACATTCGTGCGGAATGGCTGATTGCTGCAAAGACGGCAAATGCTCGATGGGCGGCGCGTGCTGCAAATCCGGCGATTCGTGCCCGATGAACACGGCTGACGATCAAACGGCAAGCGTCGATTATTCGAAAATAATCGTTTCCGACGACAGCGGCGAAAACTGCTGCAAAAGCGGCGCAAGCTGCTGCAAAAGCGGCGGTTCGTGCTGCAAAGGCAAGCACAGCTAAACGAGTTTCAGCTTAATTTAACGAGGCGGCGTATGATAAAATTACGCCGCCTTTTCTTTTCGGTGATAACTTTATGAGAAAGCAGTTTTTTTTTATTTTAGTCTTTATCGCTTGTTTTGCCGTTCACATTGCCGCCGAGTGCATAAACGATAATTTTGCCGCGCCTCATCGAAAGCGCGTCGGCGAGCTTCTTTCCAAAAACGTCGCGGCGGATTTTAATCGCGACGGTTTCGCAGACATCGCCGTTGCCGACAGTTATTCGGCGACAATTTCGGTGTTGTTCGGCGACGGCAGCGGGAATTTGAGCGAACCGGCGGTTTATAAAGTCGGATTTAACCCGCTCGATCTCGAAAAAGGCGATTTCGACGGCGACGGCGCGCTCGATCTGGTTTCGGCAAACGCCGGAAACGGCACGATCTCGATTTTATACGGAACGGCGAGCGGAGCGTTTTCAAATGCCGAAAACATAAATCTCGGCGGTTCGCCTTCGGCAATCGCCGTCAGCGACTTTAACAGCAACCGCATTTCAGATTTAGCCGTCGCGAACGCGGCAAACAATTCGGTCACGATACTTTTCGGCAGCCGCGATCGAGTGTTAAGCGCGGGCGAAACGATCGGCGTCGGCGCGAATCCGCGCGACATCGTCGCCGGAGATTTTAACCGCAGGCGCGGCATCGATTTAGCAATCGCAAATACAAGCTCGAATACGCTGACGATTTTATCGAACAACGGTGCCGGCGGTTTCTACGCAAACGGCGAATACGCGGTCGGCGCGGCGCCGTTCGCTCTCGGAATAAGCGATTTCGACAATAATTCAATTGACGATATCGCGGTCGTCAATCGTGATTCGGCTGAGATAAATATTTTATACGGCACGCCCGCGTTCGGCAGGTTTTTCAAAAAGACTCTAATCGTCGAAACAGGTTTTCGGTCGGTTGCCGCGGGCGATTTTAACAAAGACGGCGCGATTGATTTTGTTTCGGCGAGTTACTTAAACGATTCCGCGACGATTTTTTACGGCGACAACCGGGGCAATTTTGCGAATCGAGCGGATTTTACAATCGGCGAAGGAACGGTCGCGATTTCCGCAAGCGATTACAATAATGACGGTTGGATCGACGTAAACGCCGTTAACGAAGTGTCTCGAACCTTGTCGATTGTTCTTAATAATAAAAAAGGCGGATTCGATTCGATCGCCGACTTTGTAATCGAAAGCTCTCCGAATTACATCGCCAAAGGCGATTTTAATAACGACGGCAACACCGATCTGGTCACGACAAATATCCAGGCTCATTCGGACGCGGCGCGACCTGAACACGATGAAGGCGGCACGGTTTTCATTTTAAAAGGCGACGGGCGCGGCAACTTTACCGATAGCACGCATTTCGCGGTCGGACCGAATCCGACATCGATCGCCGTCGGTGATTTTAACGGCGACAACTTCGCCGATCTCGCCGTCGCCGACCGCGGGGATAATAAAATAAGAATTTATATAAACAATTCAAGCGGCGGGTTTTCGCTTTCAAACACGCTTCAGGACATCGGCAGCCAGCCGCATTCCATCAAAACGGCGGATGTAAACCGCGATTCCCGTCTTGATTTAGTAACCGCTAATCGCGCTTCAAACAACATTACGCTTTTATACGGCGACGGCAGCGGAAACTTTTCCGCGCCAAAGTTTTACAGCGCCGGAACGCGCCCGGTCAGTTTGGAAATTGCGGATTTAAACGGCGATAATTATCCGGATTTTATCGCCGCGAATTCCGGTTCAAACGATATTTCGGTGATTTTCGGCGGCGGCAGCGATAAAAAAACCGCGCAGAGGCGTTTCGCGGTCGGAGAATTTCCCGCCGTCGTCAAAGCGTTTGACGCGAACGGCGATACGTTCCCGGATTTGCTTACGGTAAATCAGAACTCGTCCGCGCCCGGCGTTTCGATTTTGTACGGCAGCGGCAGCGGCGCATTCGGCGCGGCGCAAAACTACCGTGCAGGAACATTTCCGAACGATATCGCCGCCGGAGATTTCAACCTCGACGGTTTAAGCGACCTCGCCGTTTCCGACAGCAATTATTCGAGCGTTTTGATTTTGCACGCAAAGCCCGGAAACCGTTTTCATTCGCCGGTCGGCTTCGGCGTCGGGCTTGCGCCTGCCGGTTTGGTCGCAGAAGATTTTAACAAGGACGGAAAAACGGATTTAGCAACGGCAAATCTTGCCGCGCGTTCAATCTCTGTTTTGCTGAATAGATGTCAATAGTTTAATTAAACAATCAAATTAAATATTTACGGCAAACAAAAAAAGGCAGTCGCATTTGACTGCCTTTTTTCTATATTTAAAGCTGGTGCCCTCGACAGGCATTTAAGTGAATTTTTATTTGTTTGATTGCGCGAGTTTTAGCGGTTCGTCGGTTTGGTTTTTGTCCAAACCGAGTCCATCGAAAGACGATTCGGCGAATTTTTCTAAAACGGCGACGGCTGCGCTGATGGAGTTTTCGCTCGCGTGCGTGTAATGCCAGAGCGAATGGCGGGATTGTCCGGTGATTGACGAGACGGTTTCAAAATCCGCGCCGGAATGCATTATTAAAGTTGTCGCCGTGTGGCGCAGATCGTAAGGAATCAAACCGTCTGCGGCTTTTCGTCCGTAAACGATGCCCGCGCTCGCGCATGCTGATTTGATCGGCGCGTAATAAGTTTCGGTCAGCGTTCCGTTTTGGCTGAAAATGAATTCGCCGGATTTAATTGTGAGAGCTTCAAACAAAATCTTTCGCACGATTTTGACGAGCGGAAAATAACGAACGGTCTTTGCCGTTTTGAATCTGGTTTTTCGTCCGGTAATTCGCAAAACCTGCAAATCTTCTAAAATGTCGGATTCTTTTAAGGCGATCAATTCGCCCGGACGAGCGCCGGTAACAGCCGACAATAAAAATAAAAGTCCGGCGCGGCGACGCGATAAATAAATCTTTTCCGATTCGCCTTCGGTTTGCGGTTTGAGCAGATACAGCAGAATCGATTTGATTTCGATCGACTGCACGATTCTTTCGCGGCGCGTTTTTTCGACTTTGAGAAACCGAATGCGCGGCGGCGTGAAATTCTCCAAGCCGGAAAAGAACATTTTCGCCTGATTTAATGTCGCGCGAACGGTTCGCAAATCTCGATTAATCGTTTCGTCCTTGACGTTTTCCGCGCGTCTGGCGGTCGTGTAAAGATCAACGTGATTCGTCGTCAGTTCATTGATACGCAAGCCGTTTAAACCGCGTTCCGAGAGCAAATCGAGAATCATCTGCAAAACTCTTTGCGAGCGCACTTTCTCGCCGCGTTCGGTCGTGTGGTCGATTCGTTTTTGAAACAATTCGGCGCAGGTCGGAAAGGCGCTCGCGTCGGTTAATTCGTATTTCTTGTTTTTCTCGCCGAGCTTGATTCTCGCCGCCGCGCTTGTCGCAAGTTCTTTTGTGGCAAATCCGCTTTCGCGCTTTCGCTTGCCGTCGCTCAAACGAATATCGTAGCCGTAGGACCAATACTCTTTCTTTGCCGCATCGAATCGCCAACCGGCTTTTGCTTTCGTGCTATAAAACTTCTTGATAGCCATTTCGTTTTACCTGTGAAACGTTTTAATTATTTTTTTAAGTCTCGCAAAATTCCCGAAACGACACCAAAAATCTCGATGTCGGGGGCGGCGGCGAAGCAGGCAGCGTTTTTCTTCACAGTTTCCTGTTTTTCTTTCTGTTCTTTTTTTTTCTGTATGCTTCTAATGTTTTGTTTGTTGTTTCCCTAAGATTTTTAGCTCCCAG
>JAOAPX010000096.1 GCA_025463125.1 Acidobacteriota bacterium
GAATTTCTGATCGGCGAAATCGAATTGCCGTATGCCGCCGAAGTTTTTTACGATGATGTAAAACATTATATTATTTCATTTAATGAAAAGGCGGAAAACCCGATCGATTTCGGACTTTCATCGGCAAATACGGAGCGGCTTACGCGCGATGAAATGCTGAGCTTGATAAACAATTCGAGAGATTAGTATGACTCAAATCAATCATGCGATAATTATGGCGGCAGGTCGCGGCACTCGTATGACGCCGTTGACCGACGCCATTCCGAAACCGATGGCTCCGTTTGCCGGTTCGACATTAATTGCAAAAGGCATCGAGAAGATTCGCGACCGTATTCCGCATATTCACGTCACTGTCGGTTATAAAAAAGCGATGCTCGCGCAGCATGTTATCGAGCATGGCGCGAGATCGGTTTTCAACACCGAGGGAAAAAGCAATTCCTGGTGGATTTATAACACTTTATTGCGTGATCTGGACGAACCGATTTATGTTTTAACCAGTGATAATGTGGTTGATCTGGATTTTGATTTGATGGAAGAGAATTATAAATCGCTTGATAGCCCCGCATGCATGCTCGTGCCGGTCAAGCCTATCGAGGGGCTGGAAGGCGATTATATTTTTCACGAAAATCACTTTGTCGTTGAGCTTAATCGGCAGAAGCCTTCAGAAATTTATTGTTCCGGGATACAAATAATCAATCCGGCTAAAGTAAACCGGTTAACGCTCGAAGGCACAGACTTTTATTCGGTTTGGCAGCAGCTGATTGTGAAAAAAGAATTGAAAAGTTCTTCCGTTTACCCGAAAAAGTGGTTCGCCGTTGATACTTTAGCGCAGCTTGCCGAATTAAATCAGATGTTCGTTTTGTGATTTTGCAATGACCAAGCCTTTATTATTTTCCATCGTTATTCCTACGTATAATCGAGAAAAATTTATTTTAAACACCCTGGAAAGTGTTTTTTCGCAAACTTATCCTAATTACGAAATAATTATCGTAGACAATTGCTCGACTGATTCGACGGTCGAAATACTTGAGCCTTTAGCCAGAACCGGGAAAATTAAATTAATTGTAAACGAACAAAATTACGAGCGCGCCCGATCGCGAAATACGGGAATGGAAAATGCCGAGGGCGACTTTTTAACATTGCTCGATTCCGATGATTTTATGTATCCGAATTGTTTGGCGGACGCCGCGGAATTTGTCGCGAAAAATCCCGAAGCGAAATGTTTTCATAATCTTTACGAATTGATTAATGATAAAAAAGAGGTTGTTTACCGGTATCAATTTCCGCCGCTGACCAATCAGCTTAAAGCCATCGTCAGCGGCAACTTTATGTCGTGCATCGGCAATTTTATCGAGCGGGAAGTTTACAAAAAGTATCGCTTCGATACTTTCTCCGATCTGACCGGAGCCGAAGACTGGGAATTCTGGCTTCGCGTTTTGTCCGAGTATCGCGTTTATCGAATAGAAAAGGTGAACAACGGAATACTGCACCACAGCAGCCGAACCGTAAATTCCAAGCATTTTGAAACGCTGGAAAAAGGCTATCAATATCTTTTCAGAAAATTTCGCGAAGATGCGCGATTGAGTCAAATTTATAGTAAATACCTGAATAAAATAGAAGCGAACTCGTATTTATACCTGGCGATTTTAGCCAATAGCGGGGCTTTTTTTGAAGACGCTCGAAGATTCCTGAAAATTGCCCGCCAGAAAGATTCAAGCGTTATTTTTTCGTCGCGCTTTCTTAGGATTTGGAGACAAACGATCCTTAAGATTCAAGCCAAATAAAAGATTTCATGTCAATAAAAACGCTTTATTTATGTTATTTCGGCTTGCGGGAGCCGCTTGTGCAGACGCAGGTTCTGCCGTATTTGCGGGAGATAAATAAGCTGGAAAATGTGAACGTCAGTTTGCTTACCTTTGAGCCGGGTTTGAAGAAAAACTGGACGCCCGGGCAGATCGAGATCGAAAGAAAAAAGCTTGCCGCCGAAAACATAGACTGGTATTGCCTGCCGTATCACAAAAGACCTTCGGCGCCCGCGACGCTTTACGATGTGTTTCGCGGCGCTTTGTTTGCGCGGAAGCTGATTCGCCGCAAACAGGTTAACGTTTTGCACGCCCGCGTTCACACGCCCGCGATGATGGGCGCGATCGCCAAGAAACTGACCGGCGGAAAAGTGAAGATGATCTTCGACATCCGCGGTTTTTTTCCCGAAGAATATACGGATGCGGGGATTTGGAAAGAAAACGGCTGGCTTTATAAATCGGTCAAAAAAATCGAAAAGTGGCTTTTGAAAGAGTCTGACGGTTTTGTCGTTTTAACGGAAAAAGCGCGCGAAATTCTCTTCCCGGAAAGCAGGGAAAACGGATTCGATAAATACGGAAGACCGGTCGAAGTCATTCCGTGCTGTGTTGATTTAAAAAGATTCAGCCCGGCAAACAGACTTTCTCGTCAAAAAGTAAGAGAAAATCTCGGGGCGGCTGACAAAAAAATCATCACTTACGTCGGCTCGTTCGGCGGCTGGTATATGACCGATGAAATGCTCGACTTTTTCGCCGCCGCGCGCGCGCGCGATGCAAACACGTTTGTTCTGATTTTAACGCAGCGCGATGTGGAAAAAATTGTCGGAAATCTCAAGGCGAGAGGCTTTGCCGATACTGATTTTTTTGTCGGCAGCGTCGCTCCCGCCGAAATTCCGTCGTTTTTGGAAGCCTCTGATATATCGATATCTTTTATAAAGGCGTGTTACTCTAAGTTGTCATCCTCGCCGACAAAAATCGCGGAATATCTGGCGAGCGGCGTTCCGATTATTTCTAATCGCGGCGTCGGCGACGTTGCCGAGGTGATCGAAGCCGCTCAAGTCGGCGCGATAATTGAAGATTTTACGCCGGAAAGTTATGAAAAAGCTTTACAAAAAGTCCAGGACATGGGAGATTTAAGCGAAAAATGTCGCCTGACGGCTGAGCGTGAATTTCACCTCGAAAAAGTTGCCGGCGCGAAATATCGTTTACTATACAGCAAGCTGTTTGGAGAAGATTATGCCGGAAAAAATCGAAAGATATCTGATTGAATTAAAATCGATTTTTGCTAATGCCAAAGACAAACACGAAGCAAATTTTCAAAGCCGCAAGCTGCTCGAGGATATATCGGGCGATAACGAGTTTTTTTCGCAAATTCTCAAACGTCATATAGAAAAGCCGGGAAATCTGAACGCCTTGCATTATCCGGTTCTCGGAATCGACATTGAATTGAACGAATATTTCGGATTAGTGGCGAACTGCTGGATTCCTCTGCCGGATAAAGCGACGAACGTTTCTACCAAGTCCATACATCATCACGGCGATATGCTGCTTTCGACCGCGACGGCTTTCGGTTCGGGCTACGAGCACTGGACATTTGAAACTCCGTCTGTGGTTGACGCGGAAAAAGAAATTTACGAGCTGAAACTTTTGGAACAGGCGCCGCACCCGCTTAATCACGTAGCGTTTGTCGATGCATACGTTGCTCATCTGCCGCTTTACCCGCCGGATTTGACCGTCACATACGCGCTCTGGAGCAGCCGTTTTCCGACCACCTGGAAAGATAAATTAAAGCGGATGCCGGCATTGCAGAAAAACAGCAAGCGATTGCGTGATTTGGCGAAAAAACTGGGACTTGCCAGCCAACTGGAATTAAAGGTTGTCGAATATTTCGATTTTTATCCGAGTTCCGAAGGCTTTCGCGGCATCAAAGACCGAACCGAGTTTGAAAGATCGACAAACGAAGATTATCTGGCGAGTCTTTTTCATATCATACAGGAAACCGGAAACGAAAATCTCTCGCCTTTAATTCAGCGAAAACTTGAGTCGGGCGAAAAAATCGATAATCGAAAGCTGATTGAAGATTATTTGAAAGATCTGCAAAGCGGCAAACCGATCGAAGGCAGAATTTCTCCGCAGCATTACGGCGTTGCGAAAGCCAATTTCACAAAAGAAGAAATTTTGCAGGCAATAGCCGCGCAAAACGCAAAACAGAAAACGCTTATTTCGGTAAATTAGAACAGGAGAAAATATTTTGGGAGCAAATTCGGCAATTCGCAAAGCGGCTAAAACACTGCTTCATCCGCTGATGAACGAGACGACTTACAAGTATATGCAGGCGGCTTCAAAAGCTCTGGATATTCGCAAAGGCACCTGGTCCGAGCCGGAACTCGAGCTGGTGAAAATCGGTTTGAGAGAAGGCGAAACGGCGCTTGATCTCGGGGCGAACTACGGGATTTACGCTTATCATATGAGCCGCGCCGTAGGAAAAACAGGCAAGGTTTATTCGTTCGAGCCGGTTCCTTTTACGTTTGACACGTTGAAAATTGTCGCCAGATTGCTCGGCTTCGCGCACAACGTCGAACTCGTCGAAAAAGGGTGCAGCAACGAAAACGGAAAAATTACGTTTTCCGTTCCGGTGCAGCAATCCGGCGCTTTTGCCGCCGGACAAGCTTATATCGGCGAAAGAAACGATGAGCGCACAGGTAAAGAAGAACAAGTTCGCTGGACCGAGACAAAACCGGTTGAAGCCGAAGTCGTCAGACTCGATGACTTTCTGCCGGAAATAAAAGATTTACCGTTTATAAAAGCGGATATAGAAGGCGCGGAACTGCTTTGTTTTCGCGGAGCGGAAAAAATATTCGCCAAACATCTGCCGACAACCGTGTGCGAGATCAACCCCTGGTTTCTGGAAGGATTCGGCATCAGGCTCGAAGAATTAACCCGCTTTTTCTTCGATAAAGGCTATAAGATGTATTTTTACGATAACAAAAACGGACAAAAACGGCTGCGTGAAGTTTCGGAAACTGACATTGTTGAGGATAATTACGTTTTTCTGCATCCTTCGCGTTTTGAAAGATTTGCGGATTTGCTAAAATAATTACCCGGAGAATTCTTTCATTAAAGTTTAAGCTGTGGATTTTAGCGTTGAAGTTAAGCCGTCGTGTTTCGGTTGACGCGAAAAATAGAAAAGAAGCGAATCAAAAGCCTTTATCCGGTGCGGAATCTGCCAGCGTCAATACTCCGATTTAATTCCATTTCCTAAACGATCCTGTAAAAGGTTTATAATAATGCCGAAGAATCTTTCCCCGGATGCGGCTTAAAATTCAGAAAATTATGAGCTTAAGCGCGCAAAAATAACGAATGAGAGTTTTAACCGTAGTCCCAAGTCAAAAAGGGCATGCGCCGGGACAGCGCGGCAGTATCGAGCTTTGGGAGTCAGTCCTCAAAAACGAGGGCATCGAGCTGGAATACGCGCCGTTTGAAACCGACAAGCTGCGACAAATCCTGTACACGAGCGGAAATCATTTACCAAAAGCTTTAGAGATGATTCGCGGTTACGTCAACCGGCTCGGAATGCTCAAGCGGCTCGATGATTACGACGCGGTTTTTGTTTACAGGGAAGCGGCGCTGCTCGGACCGGCGTTTCTCGAAAAACAAATCGCAAAACGCAAACCGATAATTTACCAGCTCGACGATCCGCTTTTTATGCCTTATAAAAGCCCTTCAAACGGCTATCTTTCCTATCTGAAATTCTTCGGCAAAATTAAAGAAATAATCGGCATCAGCAAGGTCGTAATCGCCAATTCTTCGCATATTCGCGATTACGTTTTGCAGTACAATCAAAACGTCTGGCAAATTCCAAGCATTGTCGATACGCGGCAATTTGTTTACCGCCCGTTTCCGGAAAATCCGGAGCGCGTTTGTATCGGCTGGAGCGGAAGCCCGACCACGCTGAAAAATATAAAATTGATTGAAAAGCCTCTCCGGATGATTTCCCGGAAAGATATTTGCGATATGCTTTTTATCGGCGGGACCGATTTCGGGCTGGAAAACGTGAAATACACGGCGCATAAATGGAACGGCGCGACAGAGGTTGAAGATTTGCAGAAAATGCAGATCGGACTCGTTCCGCTTCCGGAAAATTCCTGGAATAAATACAAGTTCATTATGAAAACCGCTCAATATATGGCTCTCGGCATCGTTCCGGTCGGCACGCCGATGGCTTCGAATCCGGAAGTGATTCAGCATGGCGAAAACGGTTTTCTCGCCGGCAGCGATGAAGAATGGGTTAAATACTTATCTCTATTGGTAAATGATTCGAAACTGAGGAATCAAATGTCGCTCAAAGCGGCTCAGGACGCAAAAGCTAAATACAGTCTCGAAGCCAACACGTCGAAAGTCATCGAAGCTTTTCGCGCGGCGTTGAAATGATTTTTTTTAGAAAAGTTTTTCGAGGTTTTCCGCCGGTAAATCGGAAGCAAACGCTGCGGCGCGGAAAATTGAATGTTTAAAGTTGATTGAGATACTATCGCAAACGCTGTTATTTAGATAGAATACACGTTTGCGATTTGCCTGTTCGCGCTTCGATGTTTTTATACTTTAAAGCCGGAAAAGCGCCGGCAAGACGTGATTTAAAGGCTGTTTGCTAAAAGTTAAACAGCAGTATTATATAGTTCGATGTAACTAATACAGTGAATCGTTCAGATTGTAAAGGGAAGATTCAAATTGAAGAAAAGATTAGAACCGGTTTCACACATATCTGCTGCCGAATTTTGAGTGAATGTTTACGGCACTTTTAAAAAGCTAAAAGGCATTTATGAAGATCGGTTCTACTGAAATTATCTGCTTTGCGGCAAAAGAAGTTGCGCGGGAAATTAATTTGTTAGATTGATTATGTATATTTTGGGATTAACAACACTCGGCGATTCAGCCGCGAGTTTGATTAAAGACGGCGAATTGATTGCCGCAGCGGAAGAAGAACGATTTTCCCGCCGCAAGCATCATAGCGGATTTCCGTATAAAGCCATTCAGTATTGCCTCGATTACGCGGGAATTACGTTAAAAGATGTCGAGCACGTCGGGCATTACTGGAAACCCTGGGTCTTGCGGCATAAAGCGATGCAGGCGTTAAAGGCGGCTTTGGTTTCGCGCGATATGTTCAAGGCGCGAGCCGACAGAGGCGTCGCTCAGGTCAGCGAAAGTTATCTGGGAATGTTCAAGCACCCGAAACGCCTGCGCGAACATTTCGGCGAGAGCGATTTCAAGTTTCATTTTCTCGAACATCATCAAACACACGCGGCAAGCGCGTTTTTCGTTTCTCCGTTCGAATCGGCGGCGATAATTACCTGGGACGGCACGGGCGAAGACACGACTACGCTTTTCTCGCAGGGAAAGGGAAATAAAATCGAAGTTCTCAAGCGTATAAAGCTGCCGCATTCGCTCGGGCAATTTTATTCGGCTGTGACGAATTACATCGGCTTTGATATGTTCGCGGGCGACGAATGGAAAGTCATGGGACTTGCCGCTCACGGAACCCCGAAATATTACGACTTTTTCTCGGAAAAAGTGCTGACCAAAAACGACGACGGCGGATTTAAATTTAATATAAAAGTGCTCGATCACCATCTGGCGAAGCATTATCAATTTCCCGACGAAATTATCAGGGAAGTCGGGAAACCGCGCCTTCCGAACGAAGAACTGACCGAGCATCACTGGGACATCGCCGCCAGCGCGCAAAAAGTTCTGGAAGACACGGCGATTCATCTGGTCAAACAGATAAAGGAAATGACCGGTGAAGAAAACCTTTGTATGGCGGGCGGCGTCGCTTTTAATTCGGTAATGAACGGGCGTATTTTTCACGAAACCCCGTTCAAGCGCTTTTTTGTTCAGCCGGCGGCGGGTGATGCCGGATGCAGCCTCGGCGCGGCGTTTTACGTCTGGAATCAAATTTTGAACAAACCGCGTAAATTCGTGATGAATCATTCGTACTGGGGACCGAAGTTTTCTAACGAGCAATGTCAAAAAGCGCTCGACGCCGCCGGCTTGCAATATGAAACTTTGCCGGACGAAGAACTTTTGCCGAAACTTGCGAAAATGATTTCCGAAGGAGCGATCATCGGATGGTTTCAGGGCAGAATGGAATGGGGACCGCGAGCGCTCGGAGCCAGAAGCTTTGTGGCGGATCCGCGCCGCTCGGATATGCTTGATATTCTGAATCATAAAGTGAAGCTGCGCGAATGGTTTCGCCCGCTCGCGCCTTCGATGCTGGAAGAATACGGCACGGAAGTTTTCGGCGTCGAGCATCACGACCCGTTTATGATCACCGTAATCGAAGTCGCCGACGAGTATAAACCGAAGATTCCGGCGGTCGTCCACGTTGACGGAACGGCGCGTCCGCAGATGGTCAATAAAGACGTAAATCCGCGATACTGGAATTTGATCAACGAATTTAAGAAATTGACCGGAGTTCCGATGCTTCTGAATACTTCGTTTAATATTCAGGAACCGGTCGTTTGCAGCCCGGAAAATGCGGTAAATACGTTCAAAAATGCGAGTTTCGACGCGCTTGTTTTGGAAAATAATTTAGTCGTGCGCGTTAAATAACAAGAAAACAGAAGCGTTTTGTTAAAACGAAATGTATTGGAAAGTTTGTTTTTTTTTCGCGCAAAACACTGAAATATTACAACGAGCGGTTTTAATTTTTACTGTTAAGTAACATTCTGTTTTGAATTATTAAACAGCAGCTATGAGATTCGGAAAAATTTATTTCTTAATAACATTGTTCATCCTGATTATTCAGGCGCCATTCCTGTTTTCGGAAACGCCGGATGAACTTATGTTTATACCGCTTTTCCTGATCCTTGGATTGGCAATGCCTTTTTTTCTCGCTAAAGTTCAGGATAAAGAAGACGCCGAATTTCAAATCAATATATTTTATATCGCATTTTCGATCCGGGTTCTGTTCGGTTTCATTCTCTATGGGTGGGACCTGGGAAAGCTTTTCGGGGACGAGGATGCGGCGGGATATATATATGGATGGAAGGTTGCCGAGAACTGGTATAAAAACGGTCTTGACGGCTTTTTTTCCGATATTTACAGAGTCTTATTTGAAAATCAGAACGTCGGGCAAACGGTAATCTGGGGAGCGGTGATGTTTATTTTCGGCGGTTCGAGCCGAATGATCGTCTCCGTTATAAATAGCTTCGCCGGAGCCGCTTTAGTGATTGTAGTTTACCGCATAGCGAGAAAGTTATTCGATTTTCAAACCGCGAAATTAACGGCTGTTTTAATGACTTTCTGGCTTTCTTTTATTTTGCTTTCCGCCGGTACTTCCAAGGAAATATTAGTTATCAGTATCGAATGGACGCTGCTTTACCTGGCTATCAGAAATCAAAAAGGATTGACGCAAAGTGATGTGGGCTGGTCGGCATTGTTGATGCTGATTTTGTATACGATTCGTTTTTACGCTTTTTATATTTGCGCCGGTGCGTTATTTATCAGAGCGATTATTACAAATAGAAAGTATTTCGTCAGAAACTCTATTCTAGGACTCTTCCTAATCGTTTCATTGTTGTTTCTGCTTAATTCATACGGCGTAATTGACAGAGATTTTACAAGACTCGATACCCAAAACCAGGTAGTTGACGCCTGGCGAACAAATGTAGCAAATACGACCGGTTCGGGAACAAACGTCGTTTCCGAATATAAGGGCAGTATCTTATTGTTTCCGGTAGCGACGCTTTATTTCTTTTTCGCTCCTTTTCCGTGGCAAATATTTGAAGGAAATTTGCGCACCAGCTTTGCCGTTATCGAAAACGTTATATTGATTATTTTTTTCATCATCGGTTTTCCGGCTATAAAGATATTTTTCAAGGAAAGATTTTACCAGTTGGCTCCGGTGCTGGCTTTTTGTCTGGTTTACGCCGGGTTTCAGATTTGGGGATTGTCGAATCTCGGGTTAGCCTGGCGACATAAACAAACCGTAATGCCTTTATTTTTTATGCTTCTGGCGCTCAGCATTACAAAAAACTTTAAGAAAAATTTACTTTCGGCAAACGGAAAGTGATGTTTTCTTTTTTGATTAATTTATAAAAAATGAAAACCTTAATACAAAATGCGGTTATCTGATTATCTTTATCATCATCGAACTATTTATTACCTTTTATTTTTATGTTTCCTGTGCCGGGTTATTTTAGTTTTAACGATTGATCCTTTCGGATCGGATACGGTTGACGGTATGGATTACCACAACCACGCGATATCGCTTCTAAACGGTAACGGTTATCCGCTGCACGGCTCGCTGCCTTTTGTTCGTCCGCCCCTGTACCCGTTTTTTTTATCAATTCTTTATTATATTTTTCCGCATGAATCGTATCTGACGGCGCGGCTTTTCAACGCGGTTCTCGACACGGCGGCTTGTTATGTTTTTTACAAACTTATCCTGCTCATCTGGAACAACCGACCGACGGCGCTGCTCGCAACTCTCGTTTATATAGTAAATCCTTTTTACCTGTTTTTTAACGCGCGCGTCCGAGTCGAGGCGCTGTTTATACTGCTTGGCGTTACCGGAGTTTATTTTTTAGTTCGCGAGTACAAAAATAATTTTCCGAGCCTTTTCAACCTTTTTCTGATCGGATGCCTCTTCGGTTTAGCCTGTTTATGCCGCAGCAACGCGACGATTTTTGCTTTGCTTATTCCGGTGTGGATGATCTACTGCAATCTTAAAAACTTAAAAAAAGGCGTTTTGATAGCCGCAATTTTCGGTATCGGATGCGTATTGACGATTGCGCCGTGGTCAATCCGAAATTCTTACAGCTACGGCGAAACTATTTTGATTTCCGACGGGCTCGGCTACGCTTTCTGGATTTCCAACACCGAGCTTAAATTCGATGATTTATACGCGAGAAATTACGAGGAGTATCTCGAAGCCGACAAGAAACTCTGGCGCGAAACGGCGGCGGTCGAGGCGCAAATTAAAGACAAATCAACGGTTGAAAGAAGCAATCATTACCTGAAGCTGTCGATCGAATATATTAAAGCTGATTTTCCGAGATGGATATGGCTGAACGTTATAAAGTTCGCAGAGTTTTGGTCGCCGATGGCAAGACTTGATATGCAGGGCTGGAAAGCTTTCGCGACATTGCCGTTCGGCTTATTAATGCTGCTCGGAATGTTTTTTTACGCGAAGAGTTTTTTCTCGACAAATTTTGACAGAAACATCTGGCTGCTGATAGCCATTTTGATTTTCGGTTCGACCGTGACGGGCGTAATGACTTGGTCGTCAGTCAGATTTCGAGTACCTTTAGTGGATGCCTATATTATTCCTTTCGGATTATTCTGGCTGCAAAATAAATATCTGAAGCATTTTAGCCGGAGTTCCGAAGCCGCTGATCAGATCGTTTAAAGACTTTACATGGATTATATGAAGAATCTGGTTTTTAATAAGCAAAAATGCCTGTCCGTCGTAATGCCGGCATATAACGAAGAAAAGACGCTCGCGCAAATTGTCGGGCAGGTTCTGCAAATTCCTTATTTGCTTGAATTGATAATTGTCGATGACTGTTCAAAAGATAGAACGCCGGAAATCGTTCGCGAGCTCGCTGCCGGCGATCCGCGCATCATTTACGTTCGGCAGCAAAAGAACGGCGGGAAAACCGAGGCGCTCAAAACCGGCTTCGCTTTGACGAAAGGCGAGATCGTCATCGTTCAGGACGCCGATCTGGAATACGATCCGGGGGAAATCAGCGACGTTATTATGCCGATCCTGGAAGGTCACGCGGATGTCGTTTACGGTTCGCGTTTTATGACGAAAAAGGCTTCGCGGGTGCTGTATTTTTATCATTACCTGGCGAACAAAGGTTTGACGTTTCTTTCCAACTGTTTGACGAATATAAATTTAACCGATGTCGAAACCTGTTATAAAGCGTTTCGCGGAGAGATCATCCGCAAGATGATTATCACTTCGAGCGGATTCGGTTTTGAAATAGAAGTTACCGCCAAGGTTGCGAAATTGAAGTGCGCGATTTACGAAGTTCCGATCAGTTACTACGGCAGAACGTACGAGGAAGGCAAAAAAATCGGCGCCAAAGACGGCGTGGCGGCTTTATGGTATATCTTAAAGTTTAACTGGTTTGTCAGCCTCGCCGATTCGTATCAGAAAACTCCTAAAACCGTGGTTGGTTTGTCGCACGATAATCTGGCAGAATTAAAATCGCATGAGTGAAAAAGTTGTTTACGTCGGCAAAGACCTTGAAGCGATGTCTTTTGCCGTTAATTACCATAATTGGATTTTGGACGAATTTCGCCCGTTTTTAGGTAAAAACGTTGTCGAAGTCGGTTCCGGAACCGGTTCGTTTTCCGAACTTTTGCTCGCGGAAAAGCCGGAAGTGCTGAATCTGGTCGAGCCTTCGGAAATGTTCGCTTACCTAAAACAAAATCTTTCTCAAATGAAAACCGGTGCGGAAACAAATTTTTACCATGCGATTTTCGCTCAGGTCAAAGATACGATCGCCCAAGGCAAAAAGCCGGATTCGATCATCTACGTTAATGTTCTCGAACATATCGAAGACGATTCGGGCGAGCTCGAAATGATTTACGAAACGCTCGAAAAAGGCGGCAGATGTTTTATTTTCGTTCCGGCGCTGATGTCGCTTTACGGCGAATTCGACCGCAAAATCGGGCATTTCCGCCGCTATACGAAAACCGAGCTTGAAAGGAAATGCGCGGCTGCCGGATTTAAAGTGCTCAAATCGAAATACTTTGATTTCGCGGGCATTTTCCCCTGGTACGTGAAATACAAATTATTAAAATCCGATTCGCTCGAAAGCGGCGCCGTCGAGGCGTATGATAAATACGCCGTTCCGCTGATCAGCCGGTTTGAAAGCTTTTTTAATTTTCCGGTCGGAAAAAATATCCTGCTGATTGCCGAAAAATAAAACAACTTATCATTATTTATACCTGGATTTATATTTAATTAAATGTGTGGAATCGTCGGAATAGTTAATGCCAAATCGCGCGGCGTCGATCGCGCGATTATTGAAAAAATGAACCGCTGCATCGTCCATCGCGGTCCCGACGAAGACGGGTTTTATCTAAAAGATTCGGTTGCGCTGGCGATGCGCAGGCTTTCGATCATCGATCTGGCGGGCGGGCAGCAGCCGATTTTTAACCGCGACAGAACAAAAGCGATTGTTTTTAACGGCGAGATTTATAACTTTCAGCAGTTAAGAGAGGATTTGGAAAAACGCGGGCATCGTTTTTATACGAATTCCGACACCGAAGCGATCATTCATCTTTACGATGAATACGGCGCCGATTGCGTTCAGCACCTGCGCGGAATGTTCGCTTTTGCGATCTGGGACGAAACTGACAAAAGTTTGTTCGTCGCAAGGGATAGAGTCGGCAAAAAGCCCCTGCTCTACTCGCATCAGGCGAACGGCGATTTAATTTTCGGCTCGGAATTTCAAGCCGTGCTCGCTCATCCGAGCGTTTCGCGCGAAGTTGATTTCGATGCGATCGACAGTTATCTTTCATACCTTTGCGTTCCGGCGCCGCAGACGGCTTTTAAAAGCATTCGCAAGCTCGAACCGGCGCACTGGCTTCGCTGGAAAAACGGCGAAATCGAAACCAGGCGTTACTGGCAGCCGGATTTTTCAAAAAAACTTAAGATTTCCGAAGCGGAAGCCGAAGCGGAAACTTTGAGAATTCTGCGCGAATCGACCGAATTGCGAATGATTTCCGAAGTTCCTCTCGGAGCTTTCCTTTCGGGCGGTGTCGATTCCTCGTTAATTGTTGCGCTGATGGCTGAGGCGAGCGAAAAACCGATCAAAACTTTTTCCATCGGTTTTGAAGAACAGGATTTCAGCGAACTAAAATACGCAAAACTCGTTGCCGAACACGTCGGCGCGGAATATAACGAATTTATCGTTAAACCCAATGCGCTCGAAATCTTGCCGACATTAGTCGAGCATTACGGCGAGCCGTATGCGGATTCTTCGGCGATCCCGACCTTTTACGTTTCAAAGGAAACGAGAAAACACGTTACTGTCGCCTTAAACGGCGACGGCGGCGACGAATCCTTCGCCGGCTACGAGCGCCACGCGGCGATGCGGCTAGCCGAAACTTATCATCGCCTGCCCGCAGTTTTGCGAAAAAGCGTGATTGAAAAAACGATCAATCTCGTGCCGACTTCCGAACTGCAGCGAAGCCGCATCCGCGACGTTAAGCGATTTCTGCAAGCCGCGTCTTTGCCGACAACCGAACGCTATTTTCAATGGATGTCCACGTTTAATCGGGAAGCGAAAAAAGATATCTACACCGAGCAGTTTTCGCGCCAAATTTCAAACAACAATCCGTCGCATGTGCTGGAAAAATGGTTTGCAAAAGGAAACGGGGCGGGCATTTTGGACACGACTCTTTTAACCGACCAGATGACTTATCTGCCGAACGATTTGCTCGTCAAGGTCGATATCGCCTCGATGGCAAACTCGCTCGAAGCGCGTTCGCCTTTTCTCGACCACAAAGTAATCGAATACGCGGCGAGTTTGCCGGAAAACATAAAGGCAAAGCGAACGGAAACAAAATCGTTTCTCAAGAAAATCGCCGCGCGACTGGTTCCGAAAGAAGTAGTTTATCGCCGCAAAATGGGCTTCGGCGTTCCGATCGGTAAATGGCTTCGCACCGAAATGAATGCTTTTATGCGCGAGATTCTTTTATCGGAAAAATCACTGAATCGCGGAATTGTTCGCCCCGAAACAGTTGTCAAGTATATTCGTGAACATACGAGCGCCGAACGCGATCATGCTTTTCAGCTCTGGACGCTTTTAATGCTTGAGCTTTGGTTTCAAAGATTCATCGATTAAATTCGTGCGAAATTTTATGGCAGTAAATGCAGATAAAAAAGTGGTTGGAGGTTTCGGCAACGAGTAGTCGCGCTTTGAACAACCCGCACTTTCCGGAGACGAGCTTGTACGAAGTTTTAATGAATATTTTAATGTTTTCCCGCTGGAAAATCTGCCCGAAGCGCCGGATCGGCTTTGACATTGGCGGCGGCGGGAAAAGCATTTTACAAGAAAGAAATGCGGAAACGATAAAAAAGCGGATTGGGAAATATAAGTTTCGGGGATGTACCGTATTGGACGGCGGTCGGATGCGAAAAACAATTTTATGAAAGGCGTTGTATTAGCTGGCGGTCTGGGCTCCAGACTCAAACCGCTCACGAAAGTTACGAATAAACATCTTCTTCCGGTTTACAATCAACCGATGATTTATTATCCGATTCAAACGCTGGTTAATGCTGGAATCGACGATATAATGATCGTCACGGGCGGCAATTCGGCTGGAGATTTTCTTAAATTGCTCGGAAACGGAAAAGATTTCGGTCTCAAGCATATCAATTACACGTATCAGGAAGGCGAAGGCGGCATCGCCGACGCGCTTTCGCTGGTCGAGCATTTTGCCGATGACGAGCCGATCTGCGTGGTTCTCGGCGATAATATCATCGAAGGAAACATTATTTCGGCGGTCGAAGATTACCGGCGGCAAGGAAAAGGCGCGAAAATTTTGTTGAAAAAGGTTCACGATCCGCAACGATTCGGCGTTCCGGTCATGGACGGCGAAAAAGTCGTGAAAATCGAAGAAAAGCCGGAAAATCCGAAATCCGATTACGCCGTAATAGGGATTTATTTTTATGATTCGATTGTTTTCGACATAATAAAAACTTTAGTTCCTTCCGGGCGCGGAGAGCTCGAAATTACGGACGTTAATAATCATTACATTAGCCGCAACGAGATGACATGGGCTGAGCTTGACGGCTGGTGGAGCGATGCCGGAACGTTTGAAAGTCTGCTTCACGCGACGAATCTTGCAGCCGAGACAGGAGCGAATAATCTGGAGGTGAAAAGTGCAAACACAACCGATTAAAGAAGAAATATTTACGAACGGGAAAATTCAGGATGTCATTGTTTACCCTTTAAAAAAATACGTGGACGAGCGCGGCTGGCTCGCGGAGCTTTTCCGTCGCGACGAAATCAGCGAAGACTTTTACCCGGCGATGGCTTATATTTCCGTGACCGAGCCGAACGTGCAGCGCGGTCCGCACGAGCATGTCGATCAGGCTGATCTTTTTTGTTTTATCGGCACCGGAAACTTTAAATTGCGTTTATGGGATAACCGCCTTGATTCGCCGACGTATCGCCGCGTGATGACTTTGTATGCCGGCGCGGACAGCCCGCAGGCGGTAATCGTTCCGAAAGGCGTTGTTCACGCTTATAAAAACGTCAGCGCGACGGAGAAGGGCGTCGTCATAAACTGCCCGAACCGTCTTTTTATGGGCGAAGGCAAACGCGAAGAAATCGACGAGATACGCCACGAAGACGATCCGGAAACGATTTACCGGATGGATTAAAAAAAGCAGAGAGTCGGGAGTTGAGAGTCGAGAGTCAATCTGAATTATTCTTTTGACTCGCGGCTTTTTAAGCTTAAAGCTTTCAACTATTGTATGAAAATTGTTCGTATTATCGCCCGCCTGAATGTCGGCGGACCGGCGCGCCACGTCATCTGGCTGACAAAGGAATTAAATGACGGTGAATTTCAGTCCGTTCTGCTGGCGGGCACCGTTCCCGAAGGCGAGCAGGATATGAGCTTTTTCGCCGAAGAACACGGCGTAGATGCTGTTTACATTCCGGAAATGAGCCGCGAGCTTTCGCCGAAAGATATAATTTCTTTGTGGAAAGTTTATCGCCGTATCGTGCGCGAAAAGCCCGACGTTATTCATACGCATACGGCGAAAGCGGGAACCGTCGGGCGAGCAGCCGCTTTTTTATATCGCTGGCTGAACTGGAAAAACGTAAAAATCGTGCACACCTTTCACGGTCATATTTTTCACAGTTATTACGGCGCGCTGAAAACAAGGATTTTTTTAGTGATCGAAAAAGTTCTGGCGCGCGTCGCGACGGATAAAATAATTGTTATAACCGAGCAGCAGTACGAGGAAATTCACAATCAATTCGGCGTCGGGCGAGCCGAACAATTTCGCATCGTGCCGCTCGGCATTGATTTGGAGCCGTTTCGCCGCTCCGATGAGAAACGCGGAATTTTGCGCGGGCAGATTAAGGCTGCCGAAGATGAAATCACGGTCGGTTTTGTCGGGCGTTTGACGGAAATAAAAAACGTTCCGCTGCTTTTGAAAGTCGCGGATCTTTATCGCCGCCGGAAAGATGAAAGTTTGCCGAAACTGAAATTTTTAATTATCGGCGACGGAAATCTGCGCGAAGAGCTGGAAAAAGAAGCCGAAGCGCTCGGTTTGAGCGAAATTGTCGAGTTTCTCGGAAACCGCAACGATACCGACATTTTTTATGCCGGGCTCGACATCGTCGCTTTAACTTCGCTTAACGAAGGCACGCCGCTTTCTCTGATCGAAGCGATGGCGAACCGAAGAGCCGTGATTTCGACGGCGGTCGGCGGCGTCGTCGATCTGCTCGGCGAGGTTCAGACAACGGGCGAAGGATTTGCGGTTTGCCGTCGCGGCGTCAGAATCGATTCCGGCGCGGCTGAAGATTTTTACAAAGGCTTGATTTATTTGGCAAAAAATGAAACATTACACAAAAGTTTGGCGTCGGCTGGAAAAGAATTCGTCGAAGCGAAATACGGCAAGGACAGGCTCATCGGCGACATCAAAAATCTATATCGCGATTCGGCTCAAAAATAAATTCGAATTGTCATTCGCAAATTGCCTTTAAAAAACTGAAAATAAATCTCTGAAAGCGAAATAATTATGTTCCAAATGTCTGTAAATCCTTTCATAGTGACGTTAGTAAGTTTTTTCTCGTCGGTAATTCTGACTTTTCTCGTGCGCGGTTATGCGCGAAAGCACGAATTTGTCGCCAAGCCGAAATCCGACCGCTGGCATAAAAATCCGACGGCGATGTTCGGCGGCGTCGCCATCTTTTTATCCACGCTTTTGATGTACGCGCTTTTTGTTCCGAAAACAAAAGAGTCGCTGATTATCATGGGCGGCGGCTCGTTTTTGTTTGTCGTCGGGTTTATCGATGATTTTCTTAATATAAAACCGTATCAGAAACTTATCGGTCAATTGATCGGCGCCGGCATTGTCATCGGTTCGGGGCTTTCGCTGCCGATTACCGGTTACGAAGTGATCGACATCTGGATAACGGTTTTCTGGCTGATCGGCATTACCAACGCGCTGAATCTGCTCGATAATATGGACGGGCTTGCCGCCGGAATCGCCGCGATCGGCGCCTTTTCGCTTGCCATCGGTTTCGGCGCTAACGACCAGACGACGGAACTGATTTTTATTTCGGCTTTTGTCGGCGCGCTCGTCGGTTTTTTGGTTTACAATTTCAACCCGGCGACGATCTTTATGGGCGATTGCGGCTCGATGTTCGTCGGGTTTTTGCTTTCGAGCTCGGTTTTGCTCAATCAAACCGGCGGACGCTCGCGCGGCGTTTTCTCGATTCTCGCAGTTCCGGTTTTGATTTTGTTCGTGCCGATTTTCGATACCACGCTCGTCACGATTCTCAGAAAAATGTGGGGACGAAAAGCTTCTCAGGGCGGGCGGGATCATACTTCGCATCGTCTTGTCGCGCTCGGACTTTCGGAGCGCGCCGCCGTTTTAATGCTTTACGCCTTTGCCGTTGTCGCCGGAACTCTTTCGCTTTTAGTCTCTCAGCTCGCTTTAACGCAAAGTTTCGCCATAATCTCGGTTTTTATTATTATTTTGACCATCGTCGGGGTTTATCTTTCGAAAGTTCAGGTTTACGAGCAGCAGGATGCGGATTTGGCGAAAAAGAATAACGCGGTTTTCGGGTTTTTAATTAATGTTTCTTACAAGCGCCGCATTTTCGAAGTTTTTCTCGACGCGCTTTTGATTACGCTTTCTTATTACGGCGCGTATGTTTTATTGTTTGAATCGTTTGAAAACACGGATAACTGGACGCTGTTTTTGAAAACTCTGCCGCTTTTGATAATTCTGAAACTCAGCGCCTTTTTGGTGGTCGGAGTTTACCGAGGGCTTTGGCGCTACACGAGCATCGGCGATTTCGTGACCTTTACGAAAGCCGTCGCGCTCGGCTCGATTTTAAGCGTTCTGGCGATTCTGTTTTTATACCGGTTTCAAAATTTCTCGCGCGCGGTTTTTGTCGTTGACGCCATTATCCTGCTTTTCGCGATTGCCGGAAGCCGCATGGCGTTTCGAATGATTCGACAGCTTCTGCCGCTGCCGACTTCCGCGGAAGGACGCAAGGTGTTGATTTACGGCGCGGGCGACGGCGGCGAGATGGTTTTGCGCGAGCTGAAAAATAACCCGGAATGGAAGTATCACCCGGTCGGTTTTGTCGATGACGACCCGCTTAAAAAAGACAAGGTCATTCACGGTTTGCGCGTTTACGGCGGCGACGGCTCGCTCGAGCGAATTTGCCGCGAAAAGGAAGTGCACGAAATTTTAATCTCGTCGCGCAGGCTTTCGCTGAAAAGATTAAACGAAGTGAAAGAAATTTGTCGCAGCGCCGATATAGAGATCAAGCGCGCGCATTTAAAGATTGAGCCGGTTGAATTTGAATAAATCCCGGCTGTAAAACGCTAAGCAGGGTTTATCGTTTTTCGCCTCAGGTTCTCGCTTTTAACTGTTAAAGATATTTTTGATTTTCATAATTTAAAAAAAATGCCGGTTAAATCCATCAAAATCGAATCCGCCGCGTCACGAATCGTTCTGGCTGTCCTCGCCTTAATTTGCGTCGCGGCTGCGTTTACGTTTACGAAATGGTCTCTGGCAAACGCCGTTTCGGTTCAGGCTGATTTTAAGGAAGTCGCCGCGCTCGCCGCCGCGACCGCGCCTGACGATCCGCAAACTCATCTGATTTCGGCAATTTTGCTGGAAAAAACTTTTTTGCCCGAAGATTTGCAAAAATCACTGGACGAATACGAAAAAGCAGCCGCCCTTTCGCCGAACAATTATCTTTACTGGCTTTCGCTCGGCTCGGCACGCGAGCGAGCCGGAGACGCGGCAGGCGCGGAAAAAGCTCTGCGAAAAGCTTTCGAGCTCGCTCCGAATTACAGCCAGGTGCAGTGGTCGCTCGGAAACACGCTTTTGCGGCAGGGAAACGCCGAAGAATCGCTTTCGATGATTCGACGCGCGATTCAATCGGACCCGACTTTAACAAATGCCGCGATCGTTGCCGCCTGGCAAATCTTCGACGGCGAAATTCCGCAGATAAAACAGGCAATCGGAAATTCAGACGAAGCGAATGCCGCGCTCGCTCTTTTTCTGGCGCGACAGCAGCGTTTCGATGAAGCGTTTGAAACCTGGAGCGCGCTGCCAGCCGATTTGAAATCCGGAGCGCTTAAAAGAACCGGCGAAGAGCTGGCAAATCAATTTATCTCGGCTAAAAAATATCGAAGCGCCCAAAGCGTTTCAGCCGGTATCTCAGCCGATGAATCCAAAAAAACAAGTTTGGAAAAAATAACCAACGGCGATTTCGAAAACGATATAAAAATGCAGAACGCGGGCTTTTTCGAGTGGCAGATCACCGACGGCGCCCAGCCGCAGATCGGGCTCGACAGCCAGGTTCGGCGCGGCGGCGCGCGCAGTTTGTTGATGATTTACAATTCGACGGACGGGAAAAACTTCCGGCAAATTTCGCAGACCGTGACGGTTCAGCCGGAAAAAAGCTATCAGCTCGCGCTTGCCTTTAAATCCGAATTAAAAACTTCGGTCGGACTTAAATGGGAAATCGTCGATGCTTCCGACGGGAAGCTTTTAGGCGCAAGCCCGGTGGTTTCGGGCGCGAGCGATTGGACGAATGTTTCCGTTCCTTTTTCAACCGCAAAAACCGCAGAAGCCGTTATCGTTCGCCTTGTTCGCGATGCCTGCCCGGCGGGAATTTGCCCGGTTTCGGGAAAAATCTGGTTCGACGATTTTAATCTTTCCGCAAATAACCGGTAAAAATAACCCGTAAAAATTACAATGGAAACAACTGAAAATGTAAATCGGCAAACGCAATGGTTAGACGCTTCCGCATTCGGCGGCGGCGAGTCTCGTTTAAGCGCTGTAATTTTTTTCCTGCTTTGCGCTATACCCGTTTTTTCAGCGATCGCTTACGGAGCCGTCGATGCGTGGGCGCTCGGATTCCTGACTTTTATTTCCGGCGTGATAGCGGTTTTGTGGATCGCCGAAGCTTTTTTGACAAAGGAATTGCGTTTTAACTCGAGCCGTTTGCAGCTTCCGCTGTTTGCGCTGATCGTTATAGGTTTGATTCAGCTTTTGCCGCTGCGGTCGGTCGATTACGGCGATTTGCTGCGTTTTCCGGCTGCCGCTTCGCTTTCGCTCGATGCCTATTCGACGCGGCTTTTCGTTATACAGTTAATCGTTTATCTGCTGTTTTTCGCCGCCGTTCTCGCTTTTGTTAACACTCAGAAACGCCTTGAGAAAACCGTTTTAATGATTATCGTTTTCGGCGCGCTCATGGCGTTTTTCGGGATTTTGCAGCGGCTCGCAGACCCGGAAGGAATTTACGGCTTTCGCCCGACGCCGCAGGCGATTCCTTTCGCTTCTTTCGTCAACCAGCATCATTTCGCGGCGTTTATGAATATGACGCTCGGACTGACTTTAGGGCTTCTTTTCGGCAAAGGCGTAAAAAAAGACAAAAATATGCTTTTGATTATCGCCGCGGTGATAATGGGAATCGCATTGATTTTCACAAGCTCGCGCGGCGGAATTTTAAGCTTTTTCGGCGTTCTCGGGTTTCTTGTAATTCCGCGGATTCTCGACAAAAACGACCGTTCGGAGGACATCGCCGCTCAAAACAAAAGCAAATTCGCGCTGATCGCCGGGGTTTTGGCGCTGATTATCGGTTTGTTCGGCGCGGTTATAATGCTCGGCGGAGATCAGAGTCTTTTGCGCGGCGTGGGGCTTGCGACTTCGGGCGACGTGAGCAGCGGCAGAAGCCATTTCTGGGCGATCGCTTTGAAGATTTTCTTTGATTACCCGGTTTTAGGCGCCGGACTAAACGCTTTCGGCGTGGCTTTTACCGGTTACGATACGTGGAACGGAAACAATCGCGTCGAACAGGCGCATAACGAATACCTGCAAATTTTAGCCGACGCGGGAATCGTCGGTTTTGCGTGCGTCGCGGCGTTTATTTATTTATTGTTTAAATACAGCTTGTCGGCGATTGAAGCGGCGGCTGACAACGTTTATAGAAAAAGCGCGGCTCGCGGCGCTCTTGCCGGTTGTTTCGGCATCCTTATACACAGCTTTTTCGATTTTCCGCTGCGCACGCCTGCAAACGCTTTTTTCTTTCTGCTTTTAACGGTAATCGCAACGGTTTCGATTCCGAACTGGAAAACCGAGCGCAAACAATCGTAATCGCATAAAGAATTTCGTGCGAAAAAGCGCGATTCGTTCGAAAAGCTCGACTTTCGATTAAATTAAAGGGTTCGAATTAAATTAAAGGGGGTTGGTTGATCGCCGAAACGGTAAAATGCGCGGGGAATGCTCGTTCGGGCTAAAGATTCGAGAAACTGAATTTTAATCAGCGAACTTTTATTAAAATTTCCTTTTTCCCGCACGGCGCTTCAAACGTAACTTTGTAGCTGCCCTTTACGGTATTAATCGACTTGACGACGAAAAAAGCGCGTCCGGCAATATCGCCGATTTCCGAATCGTAAATTATCTGAATATCGTCAGGGCTGGCTGAGACGGCTCTTAATTGTTTCAAATCGCCGCCGTTTTTATATCCGACCAGTATTCCGAGGCTTCCGCCGCCGCTCAAAAGAGAAATATTTTCCTGTCCGACTTCGATCGTGCATTGCGACGCGGCGACAAACGGAGCTTTAGCCTCTGGAGTCGAAAAGTTATCCGTGACGATCACGCGCGGTCTGGACGCTTCCGCAGAACTGTGTTCTTCAGCCGCATTTTTTGCGGCGTTTCCTTTTGCCGCAGGTTCCGACGTTTTAGGCTTTTCCGTGGAATTGGTTTCCGGTTCGCCGTTTGACGGAATATCCGGTTCGATAGCCGTTTCTTTTTCAGATTTCGCTTCCGCTAAGATCGGTTTTTCAGTTTCGCGCTTCGGCACGGTTATGACAATCGGTTCAAAAAGCGGTTTTGGCGCGTCGGTCTCGGCTCCCGGGGTTTTCGTTCTTTCTGTTCTGCGCGCCGAGGTCTTCGGCTCGGTTTTCGCTTTCGGCGAAGGCGGAAATTGCTTTCTGCTCACAACTAATTTCGCTGCGGATTCGGCAGTCGCTACGGGCAAAGAAGACGTTTCGGATTTTAGAGAATTTTCAATCGCAGGATTTTCGACTGTTGATTGATTTACAGGCGTTTCGGATTTTTTTGCAGCGATTGACGCGGGTTCCTCATCTGCAACCGCCGGTTTTTCTTCAACAACTGCGGGTTTGTCTCCGGTAACCGTCGGTTTCTCTTCAACGATCGCAGATTTTTCTTCCGCAACCGAGGTTTTTTCCTCAACAACTACGGGTTTTTCTTCGACAGTAACCGGCTTTTCTTCAACCGCGATCGGTTTTTCTTCCCGAACGACGGGTTTCGTTTCAGCCGAAACTGTTTTTTCGTCTGCCGAAACTGCTTTTTCTACAACCGTTTTTTCTACAACCGTTTTTTCCACAGTCGCGGCGTTTGTTTTTTCTTCGACCGCGGCGGCTTCCTGCGCGCTTGAAGCCGGAACCGCTTTTGTCTCGGCGGTTTCAGCGCTTGCCGCCGGTGTTTCTTCTATTTTAACCGGAACGGAATTTGAAACTCCCGTTTCAGCGGGTTTCGGCGCGTCGATTTTTACCGGAACTTCTTTGGGAAATTTAATTTGTCCCTGCTGCTGATAAACCGCTCTCGGCGCGGGAACGTTTTCGATTGCTGTCTGCGTTTCTGCTGACTGCGCGGAGGCGTTTACCGCAGTTTGCGGTGTCGCGGCTCCGGCGCCGCTCGCGTCTTTGGCGACGATTAAAGGCTTATCGGAACTGCTGCCCGCGTCTCCGAGCGCGGTTATCAAACCGTCGGTATTGCCGTTAATTTTTTGATAAAGCGATTCGATTATCGAATATTTCAAGCCGTCGGGCGATTCTTTCGGATACGCCTTTATATAAGCATCGAGCGCTTCTTTGTCTTTGCCGTCGGCTTGCAGCGAAGCGCCGAGCCGCCACATACTCGAATTCCACCAGGCGCTTTTTTCCGGCAAAACGCTGACGGCGCGTTTCAGATGTATAACGGCTTCAGCCGGTCTATTTTGCTGGTAAAGCGTCCAGCCGGTAATTTCTTCGATACGCCCGCGCAGGATAGCGGAAAGCATCTGGCGCGGCACTTCCGGCACGACGATCAGCTGATTTCTGGTAACGGCGAGCGTCCGGCTTTCGTAAAGCTCTTCTGCCAGAACAGCCGCCGAAGCCGTCGGAACGTCGAGCGCAACGTCGGTTTTTCCGACCGCAGCCTGCGTCAGTTCCAGAGCCTTCGTCAGGGATTTGCTGTTTTGCAGCAGGCGATTGGCGGCGAATAATTGGCGGTGCAGCTTCATCTTGTCGTCGCCTTTGACGAATTCGTCAGCCGCCCGCCCGATTTCCGCTTCGTCCGTTCCGGCGGTTTCCAATTTTTGATCGAAGTTCAGCAGCGCTTTCAATTTTTCCGCCGAATCAGCCGAATCAGCCGTCTGAGGCTGGAAAATACTCGCGCGGCGTTCGAGATCGAGGAGCTCGATGAAATTTCTCGCTTCTTTAGCGAGGCGATTGCCGAGACGCGTTTCAACCGTTTCGCCCTTTACAACGAAACTATGCTTTAGCGCGTCAGCCGCTTCTCGATAAAATCCCGCCGATATGCGCGCCGAAGCCAGTTCGTAATCGAGCGTCGGGAAATTTCCGTATTGCCGCGCCGTCAAAAGCGTCCGTTCGGCGTCGAGCGGGCGTTTTTGCAGCAAAAATCCGCGGGCGAGCGCAATGTGCGCCCACGTATAGCGCGGTTCAAGCTCGACGGCTTTGCCGGCAAGCTCGACGGCTTTCGCGCCATCATTATTTGCCGCGTACCAGTAAGCCGCGCCGACGAGCAAAGGCAGATTGCCCGGGTTCGTTTCAAGCGATTTCGCCAGCTCGGTTTCAGCCTCGGCGCGTTTTCCGGCGTCGAATAAAGCGAGGCTTAATCCCGTGCGAGCGATATTGTCGTTTTCGTCTTTGGATAAAATTTCGCGGTAAAGCGCGATCGCTTCATCCGGTTTTCCGACGGCGCGCTTCATTTCCGCCAGGCTTCTGCGCGAAACGATTGATTCCGGGTCGAGCTCGAGCGCTTTCGCGTAAGCGTTCGCCGATTCTTCGAGCTGGAAATTAACTCTGTGAGCAAGCGCCAAAGTTTGATAAGCGGCAGGCATCGAAGCATCGAGCGCGAGCGCTTTGTTTGCCAGCCGGGCGGCTTCGGCAGCGTTTTCGATGCCGATGTAAAAAGTTGCCAGACCGAGCAACTGCCTGGGGTTGCCGCCGGCTTTTTCTTCGATCAAGCGCGCTATTTCGAGCGCCGCCGCCTGCTGTCCGCGCCAGAAAAGATTGGTCGGGAATTGCAGAAGGATTTCGCTGAAAAGCTTGTCGGAAACCGGCTGCGGCGCTTCTTTGACGGCGAGTATAAAAAGCTCTCTGCCGCTTTCGGTTTCGCTCAGGCGAAGTTTTTCATCGCCGATTGCGGCTCGCGCGCTGACGATAAGTTCGAGCGCTTTGTTTTTTTCGGTTGACTCGGGAAAGGCGGCGGCGAATTTTTGAAGAGCCGAGATGCGATCAGCCGCGTTTTCCGTAGCGACGGCTTTGTCGAATTCTTCTTTCTCGCTGCCGAGAACTTCCGTCGTGGTGAGCTTGGTTTTGGAAACTGCGGAGACGTTTTTTTTAGACGGCTTTGGCTTTTGAGCAAAAGCTGAAAACGAAAATAAAATCAATATAAATAAAACTGCAAAATTTCTCATAAATAACTTCATAATATGGCGAGTTATTAATGATTAACGATGAATGAAAGAAAACGGCGCGGTAATTCGCCATCGACCATTCACCATTCACCATTCACCAAGTAAGAACCTAAATAATAGCACGAAATTGCATTTATCGCGCCAGGGTTTTATGCTCGTAAACTATGAACGAACTCGACGAAGTCTGGGCTGGCATGATCGAAAACGCCCTCGCGAAAGCCGAAGCCGAAGGTCGCCGCGACGTCGTCGATTATCTTTCGCTCAAGGCGACAAACGACGCGATTCGCCAGACAAGCGTGCAGTGGCTGTTCGGTTCGATGCTCGAAATTGCCGGAAACGATGCGCGCGTTGCGATCGAAAACGAAAATCCGCATCGTTTTCCTTTTGCGGGCGCGACGCTTGTCGGCACGCTTTTGCGTCTGCGTCTCGGCATAAGATGCCTGACGATAGAAGCGGGCTGGACGCGCACGCCGAACGACGGGTTTATGCGCGGCGGAGCGCTCGCGGCGGCTCGCTTGACGCATTTCGGCTTAAAAAAACACAATGCCGAGCTGCTTTTAATTCAATTAAACGGCGCGCCGAGCTGGGTTTCGGCAGGCGAAGACGGCAAGCGCGTTTTGTTTGACTCCAAAAATTTGAATGAGCATTTTCAAATTTTTCTCGGCGCGATTTAGATTGCCGAAACCCGGAAACCTCGACAGCCTTTCGCTTTTTCGAATTTGTAGGTTAAAATAAGGACAATTTTATAAGTTGTTTTAACAGGAGACTATTACCCAAGTGAAGTTAGAATTAGAGAAGCTGATTGAGCTGCAAAAAACAGACACAAATATTCGACGATTAAGAAAATCAATCGAAAGTGCAAAAGAAAGGCGTGCCAGTATCGAACAAGAGTTTGAACGGCACGCCTCTTCTATTCGGGAGATACAATCGGAACGCGACAGGATTCAGGCTGAGCGCGGCGCTTTCGAAAAACAAATCGCCGAAAATAAAACGTATCTCGAACGCGCCGACCGCAATTTGAAGCACGCTCAGAACCAGAAAGAATACGAAACCGCCATGCGCGAAACCGACGCGCTGCAAAAACAGATCAACGCTTTCGAAGCGCAGATTCTGGAAAAAATGACGGCTCTCGAAGAAGTCGAAAAAGTTTTGTCCGAGCGCTCCGAGGAAATCAATTCGCTTGAAGCCAATCGCGATGCGGCGCTCAAGGATTTTGACGCGGAAATGGAGAAAAACCGAGCCGAATACGCGACTGAAGCGCAAAAACGGCAGGAAGTTTTCGTCACGCTGCCCGCAGAGCTCGCATCGGTTTACGATCGCCTGACGCAGCGCAGCCGCGACGGGATCGCCGTTGCCGAAGTCGTCAACGCTTCGTGCAGCGCCTGTTTTATGAAGCTTCGCCCGCAGCGCGAGCTCGAAGTGAAAAAAGGCGACGAGATAATCACCTGCGAAAGCTGCTCGCGAATTCTTTATGTCGCACGCAAAGAACCGCTTGCCGCCGGGCAGGACAGTTAAACGAAACTTTTACCGGTTTATTTGAAATAAGGCGCTCGAAAGCTAAACAAAAGCTTTCAAGCGCCTTATTTTTATTTTCCACTATGAAATCCGAATTAGACGCGTACGGGCGGCAGCTTCTGGCGCAGTTCAAAACAGGAATTCCGACGGCTGAAATTATCGAGCGCGACGATTATTACATTGATACGGGCTCGGACGCGGGCTTATATTTTACCGTGTACGAACAATGGTCTGATTTGGAACGCCGCGCGATCGATCGCGCAAAGGGCAGAGTTTTAGACATCGGATGCGGCGCGGGGCGGCATTCCTTGTATCTTCAGCAAAAAGGTTTTGACGCGACCGGCATAGATAATTCGCCGGGCGCGATAGAAGTTTGCCGCGCGCGAGGACTCAAAAAAGCGCTCGTTTGTCCCGTCGAACGAATTGACGAATTGTCGCCGCGCTCTTTCGATACGATTTTAATGATGGGAAACAATTTCGGACTTTTCGGCGGCGCGAAAAACGCCGGAATTATTCTCGAAAAAATGCACCGAATCACAGCTCGCGAAGCTCAGATAATTGCCGGAACTCACAACCCTTATCAAACCGAAGAGCCGGAACACCTCGGATATCACGAGCTGAACCGAAAACGCGGAAGATTGCCCGGACAATCAAAAATCAGGGTGAGATTCGGCAAAATCGTCGGCGAGTGGTTCGATTACCTTTTCGTTTCGCCCGAAGAGATGCAGGAAATCCTCAAAAATACCAATTGGCAAATCAAAGAATTTCTCGAACCGCAAAACGCGGCTTATTTCGCCGTTATTGAAAAGAAACTGTAGGCGCTTTTTAATAATACAGGTACGAAGCTTTCACGGATTCGCTGATTTCTTAGTTTTTATGAGTTATAAATCATAAAAAACGCGGCTATCGCTTGAGAAAAAACTTGCTGTGATTCCGCGCTTCGATTGTTTGTAAATTAGCGTTTATTTCGTCCAGTCGTCGGCGATGTGAACATCTACTTTGACCGGAACTTTTTTGACGTACTCTTCTCCTGCCGCGCACATTGCTTTTTCCAGTTTTTCGGCGGTTGCATCGGCTTCGGCGGCGTCGCATTCGACGATTATTTCGTCGTGAACGATGTTGACGAGACGCGCGGAAGTTTCGCTGATCTGGTCGTGCAGAAGACGCAAAGCGCGTTTCAAAATGTCAGCCGAAGTGCCCTGGATCGGCATGTTTTTGCCGTTTCTTTGCGCCAGCGAAATCGCTTTGCGGTCTTCTTCATCGAAACGAAAGCGCGAAAGCCTGCCCGAAGCGGTCCGGGCGGCGCGTTCCTGAACGACGTTTCTCGCGGCGTTTCTGAGCCACGAATCGAGACCGCGATACGTGCCGAAATATTTTCGCATCACGTCTTCGGCTTCCGTTTGCGTCAACCCGGTCATCAAGGCGAACCTTTGCGCGCCGATGCCGTAAACGACGCCGAAATTTAATCTTTTAGCGAAAGAACGCTGTTCAGAAGTAACTTCTTCGGGAGCCGCGTTAAAAACCTGCGCGGCTGTGATCGTGTGAAAATCTGCGCCGGAAACAAAAGCGTTGATAAAATTCTGGTCATCGGAAAAATCGGCTAAGATTCTCAGCTCGATTTGCGAATAATCGGCGATGACGAGCTTTCGACCGTCGGGCGCGCGAAAGCAGCGTCGATATTCCTGCTCGTGCGGAATCTGCTGAATATTCGGTTTCGAGCAGGAAAATCTGCCGGTCGGGGCTCCGATCTGTCGGAAATCCGAGTGAATTCTGCCGGTTTGCGGTTTAATGAATTCGAGAATGTTTTCGCCGAAACTCGACAGAGATTTCGCCACGCCGCGATATTCCAGAAGTTTCGCGACAACCGGATAATCGCCTGCGAGCGGCTGCATCTGCCATCCGCGCGTCGTTTCGGGGACGGGAACGCCGAGGTTTTTCAAAGCGTCCGTGACCTGAGCCTGCGAATCGAGATTGATTTCCGCGACGCCGAACAGCGACGCCTGCGCGACGCCAGCCGAAAGCATCTGCTGAAGTTCGTGCGCGACGACGGATTGTTCTTTTTTTACTTTTTCGAGCTGCTCGCGCCAGCGCCCTTCGTCAAGATAAAAGCCGTTTAATTCCATAGCGGCGATCGGCATTACGCAGTCGAACTCGAGCTTTGCGACTTTGACGAGATCATCCTGTTTTAATCTCTCGACGATTTTTTCTCTCAGCGGAACCATCGTCGCCGCGTCGCGCGCCGCGTATTCGATCTGCGAGTGCGAAAGCTCGGGCGCGCTCCAATCGGAAACCTGTTCGGATTTATCGAGTTCGATTCCGAGAAAAAACGACGAAACTTCGGCTAAGTTATGGCGGCGATCCTGATCTCCGGCGGCGATCAACTGGCTGGCTAAAAGCGTGTCGAAAACTCCGCCGAGCTCGGTATTTAAGTGATGCTTGACCCATTTGGCGTCGAATTTCGCGTTGTGCGCGACCTTTATCGGTTTCGGCGCGGCGAGAAGCTGGCGCAAAGGCGCGAGCTCGGGCGCAGTGCGCAAATCGCCTCTGTCGGCAAACGGTTTTAAGTCGATAACCTTTGTATCTTTGCCGTTGCTGAGCTGAACGAGGCGAATAACGCCGTCGTACGGGTCGAGTTCGGTCGTTTCCGTATCAAACCCGATGTAATCTTCGGCTTTCATCTCGTCGCAAGCCTTTTTTACGCCGTCAGCGTCATTTATATACTGAAAATAAACTTCCATAAAATAATGATAAATGATAAACGGCAAATCGTGAATGCGGAATGAAATAAATCACCGCAATTCTGCGTTCGGCATTTACCAATCCTTGTTTTTATCTTATACTACGAAAAGTTTGCTCGGAGATTTTCAGAAAGTGTATAAGCAGAGCAGGCTTGACGAGGACTTTTACAGTCGAAAAAGTTTTTATTGAACGAGAAATTTAGTAGGTCTGAGCGCGATTTGAGCGAATCAATCGGCGCTCCCTGTTTGAAAAGAACCAAAACGGTTTTTTTATTAAAACGAAATTCCTGCGTGAAGAAACTCAAATTTACGAGAAGATTTGGAAACCACTTCCAAACAGAAATATCAATAAAAAATTACTCACTCCGCTCTGCATTTTGAGCCGGCAGCCAGACCTGTAAACTTTCCTTTAATTTAAGCGCTATTGTGCGCTTCACCCAAATATCTCCGAGACAAAAGATAGTATTTTATAATTTTCGAGGAAAACTTTTGTATGTCGAAAGAAATGATTATCAGCGTCAACGGACGCGAGAAAAAAATTGCCATACTCGATAACGGCAAGGTTACGGAGTTTTATATCGAGCGCGGCGAAGATAATTCGGGCGTTGTCGGCAATATCTACAAAGGACGCGTGCAGCGCGTTCTGCCAGGAATGCAGTCGGCTTTTGTTTCAATCGGGCTCGAACGCGACGCCTTTCTTTACGTCTCGGACTTTTTCGATGAAGAAGAAGAAATCGAGCGCATCGTTATGGAAAAGTCGAAAAAATCTTCGCCGGAAGATGCGAGAAAAGAAGCCGACGACCGTATCGAACGAGCGCGTCTCGAACGCGAAAAACAGATGGAAGCGGTTCAGGATATCGCCGAGCCATTAGTGGAAACCGGTAGCGAACTGCTCGGTGATAACTTTGACGAAAAACCGTCTGAAAAAATTCAGCAGGGAAACAACTTTGACGAGAAACCGTCTGAAAAAACTCAGCAGGGAAAACGCAAAGATAAACAGCGCGGCAGAAGAGACAGAAATGCCGAGCAATCGGACAGACCGTTTGAAGCGAGAGCTGAAAGCCGCGAAGAGTTCGACGAAACGATTGCCGGCGGCTTTGCCGAAAGCGTTTCAGATGTAGAAGAAGAAGACGTTTTCGTCTCAGCCGTTGAAGATGACTTTACGTCAGCTTCGGATGCGTCCGACTTTAATTTCGAGCGCGTCATTGACGACGAAACGCCGGGCGAAATGTTCAAAGACGCGTATGTGCAGGAAGCGATCGTCGATAAAGTGCGCGCAATCGAGTTTGATATGGAAAGCACGGGATCGACCGAGGTCGGTTCGCTGATCGGCTCGGTTTCCGCCGCGCCGAACGGTTTTGAACGTATCGCAGATGATGACGAAGACGCGGCTCCGGTCGAAGCGCCCGAGAAAAATAAACGCCAGCGCGGCGGCAAAGGCAGAAACAGAGGCGGAAAATCCAGAGCGGCGGAAACTTCCGGCGAAAATCAACCGGCTCAGGGAAATAATCAAATCGAATCCGCCGCCGAAACGGCAACGGAAACGGTAAGCGAGGAAACCGGAAAAGGTAAATCGAAAACTTCGAGAAAATCGGGCAAAAATAAAAAATCAGCTGATGATTCCGCTGTTGAAACGACGGAAACCGCGGCTTCGTCCGAACCGGATTCGAAAGACAAAGGCAAAACGGAGCGAAAAAGCAAATCGAGCCGTAAATCTAAAAAAGAAGCCGAAGCCGACAAGATCGAAGATGGGCAGGCAAGCGTTCGCGATGCGGCGGACATAGCCGATATGGCTGTTCGCAGAGGCGGGCGCGGCGGGCGCAATAGACGCGGCGGGCGCAATCGCGGTCAGGAAAGAAACGACGACGGCACAGTCAATTCCGATGTCGTCGATCTGGATTTCCAGGAACCGGAAATTATCGAAGAAGCGGAAGAAGTGCCTGAAAAGGAAACGGTGAGCAGCACTCCAGACCGTGAGTTTCAAAACAGTCGCGGCGCAAAAGGTTATCAGGGCGGCGGAAATAACGGCGGCAATCGTCGCGACCGCAACGATAGAAACGATCGCAATGACCGCAACGACCGCAGCGAACGGAACGACCGGAGCGAACGGAACGAACGCAGCGAAAGACGTTCGCAGCCAACCATTACGGATCTTTTGCGCGAAGGACAGGAAATTTTAGTTCAAATCGCCAAGGAACCGATCGCCCGCAAAGGCGCGCGCATCACTTCGCACATCGCTCTTCCGGGAAGATTTCTCGTTTATATGCCGACGATCGAGCATCTCGGCGTTTCGCGCAAAATCGAATCGGCAAGCGAGCGGACGCGTCTGCGCGGCTTGATTCAAAAAATTCGTCAAAGCGAAGAAATTCCTTCGGGCGGATTTATCGTCAGAACAGCCGGAACGGGAATTTCCGAAGAAGATTTGCGGCAGGACGCGCGCTATCTTGTGCGAACCTGGATGGATATCAAAAAAACGGCGGATAAAGCAAAATCTCCGGCGCTCGTTCATCAGGATTTAGATATTATTCAGCGTCTTCTGCGCGATCATCTTTCGGATGAATATTCGGCGATTCGCGTCGATTCCGAGGAAGAATACCTGCGTATTGTCGAATTCGTTAATCGTATTCAGCCGCGTATGGTCAATCGCGTCAAGCTTTACACGCGAGAAGATCCGATTTTAGAAGCTTACGGCGTTCAGGAAGAAATCGATAAAGCCTTGAAGCCGCGCGTGTGGCTGAAATCCGGCGGCTATCTCGTCATCAATCAAACCGAAGCGCTTGTCGCCATTGACGTTAATACCGGCAAATTCGTCGGAAAGGGAAATGCGCGGCTCGAAGATACGATCACGAAAACGAATATGGAAGCGGTCGAAGAAATCGCGCGCCAGATTCGCCTGCGTGATTTGGGCGGAATCATCGTTCTCGATTTGATCGATATGGAAGACCGGCGCAATCGTCATAAAGTTTCGCAGGCTCTTCAGGAAGCTCTCGCGTCCGACAAATCGCCGACAAAAGTTTTGTCGTTCAACGATTTCGGCTTGATTATCATGACCAGAAAACGCGTCAAGCAATCGCTCGAAAGAACGATGTGCGCGCCGTGCGATTACTGCGAAGGATCGGGCTGGGTGAAATCGCCGCAAACTATTTGCTTCCAGATTTTAGAAGAAGCGCGAAGACTTGCGAAAAGCGTCGATGACGTCAAACAGACAACTCTGCGAATTCATCCGGACGTGGCGAACGCTCTGCGCACGACCGAAAGAATGGTTCTCGAAGAAATCGAAGCTTATCTCGGCAACGTGGATTTGACCGGCGATAAATCGATTCATCAGGAACAATTCGATTTCGCGTTTATTTAATAAGAACAGGAATAGGACGCGGAAAAACGCGGATTAAAGAGATGTTCACGGATAAAAAATAAAATATAACCCGGAAATGGCGTTATAGATTTTGGCTTTTATCCTTTAAAAACTCATTAATCCGCGTTTTTCCGCGTCCTGTTTTTCCGCCTTCTGCTTTTTTTACAGCTTCAAATCTTTTTTTAGTTCCTTGGCGCTTTTTGGTTTGGCGAAAATCGAGTCGGGAATCGTCTTGTTAAATTCGATTGATTCGTAATTTATGCGCGAGCTTTGCACGTTATTCGTAAAGCGGTCGATAATAAAAGGCGTTTTAACTCCCGAAATTTCGATAAATTGCGCGTAGCGATCTTCTTCCTTTATTTCTTCGCCGTCAGCATTCGTTCGTTTATAGATCGATTTGGCGGGCATCCCGTCATCGGAAAATTCGAATTCAACTTCAAAGCCGTTCGGGTAGGTAAGTTTTACGACTTCGTTTCTTTTGCCGACGCTTGCCTGGCGTCTTCCTACATAAGTTAAAACCGCGCTGCCGTCTTGCCATCCGCCGCGCAAAAGATTATCGAGGCTCGAGTTGAGGCTTTGTTCGAAACTTTCGATCTGCGCTTTCGTCTGGTCTTTGATAATTTCCGCTTCGCCGTCTAAAACCCAGCCTGTTTTCCCGACGTTCGTTTGCACGTTTTTCGCTCCGGCGCCTTTAAATTCCGTGCGTTCCTTGTCCGGAAACACGATCACGTCTAAGAATGTCTGGAAAGAAATAATTGTGTTGTCGCGCAAAACGCTGTAGCGCCCGCGCCCGATCTGCGATTTAACCTGCAAATATTTTTCGCCGCCGAGTTTTTCAACCGCTTTTTTGATAACCGCGCCGGCTTTTTCATTAACAGGAGAGGATTTGTGTTCAGCTTCTTTTAACGGCTGTGAAAACGCGAAAGCGCAAAGGAATAATCCCAGAATGGCTGCGAGAGAAAATTTTTTCATAAGTTTTTACAATATAAAAAAGGCTCCGGTGAATTTTATCACCAAAGCCTTTGATATCGAAAGAAATTTTCGAGTTGTATTTGCCGTTAATTTAAGCTGTAAGCAACGTCCGTCTGCTTGACGACGATTTCACCGTCCTCGGCATCAACCATAAAGCGCATTGCCAGTTTCCATTGGTTTGTGATCGGAAGTTTTACTTTCTGGTCGATAAACCGTTTTAAGAAACGCGCGCCGTATGCCGCGCTGTAGCCTTTTTCGGTCATCAAATCAATCGCGTTTTCAGTGATCTCGACGTATTTGCCCTGACGCTCCATATTGCGCTTGATCTTGCCGACGTAAAGCCGCGCGATCTCGCGTACTTCGTCCATCGTCAAAGGCGAAAAGACGACGATTTCATCGATACGATTTCGAAACTCGGGTGAAAATCTTTGTTCGGCGGCTTTCATTACGTCGCCTTTGATTTCCTTCATTTCGCCGCGCGATTTCATTCCGAAGCCAAGCGGTTTTTCGTATTTTTTGAAATTCTCCGAACCTAAGTTCGAAGTCATGATAACGATTGCGTCCGAAAGATAAACTTTCTTGCCTCGCCCGTCCGTCAGCCAGCCTTCGTCGAAAGCCTGCAAAAATATGTTCATCAGATACGGCGAAGCTTTTTCGACTTCGTCGAGCAGCAGAACCGTGTACGGATTTTCGCGCAATTGCTCGGTTAAAATTCCGCCGCGTTCCGATCCGACGATTCCGCGCGGCATACCGATAAGTTTTTCGATGCCGACGGTTCCTTCGCCGTATTCGCTCATATCGATGCGAACCATTTTGTTTTCATCGCCGAACATAAATTCGGCAACCGCTTTCGCCAGCTCCGTTTTGCCGACGCCCGTCGGTCCGAGGAAAAGCAGAACGCCGTCCGGGGCGTAATGATTTTCTTTGAGCGGTCCTTTGTTCAGGCGAAGCCTTTCGGCAACGGCGCGAACCGCGTCTTTCTGCCCGATAACGCGATTGGCGAGATCGATTTCCATTTCTGAAAATCTGTCCGATGTATCGCGGTAAATCATATCTCTCGGAATACGTGATTCCTGAGAAATGACTTCGATAATATGCTCGGCTTTAACGACGAGCGAAGTCGGCTCATTAATCTCGACCTTGACCGAAGCCGTATCGAGCCAGCCGATCGCTTTGTCGGGAAGATGCAGATTGCGAATATATTTCGGCGACATCTCGAGCGCCGTATTGATCGCTTCGTCGGAAATCGTTACCGAGTAGTTTTTCTCGAGCCGCGGTCGCAGACCGAGAAGAATTTCCCTGGTTTCGGCAATCGTCGGTTCTTCGACTTTTACCTGGCGGAAACGTCTGGCTAAAGCTTCGTCTTCACCGATATATTCTTTGTACTCGGTTAAGGTCGTCGCGCCGATAATTCTCAGTTCGCCTCGCGCCAAAGCGGATTTGAACATATTTCCGGCGTCCGAGCTCGTTCCCATCGCCGCGCCCGCGCCGATGATCGTGTGAGCTTCGTCAATAAACAAAATAATGTCGCTTTTCTCTTTTACTTCATCGATAATGCCTTTGATTCGCTCTTCGAACATACCGCGCAGCATCGTTCCGGCGACCAAACCGCCCATCTGCAGCTGCACGATGTGGGAATTGCGAAGTCGTTCCGGCACTTTTTCCGGTTCGAGCTCGATCAGGCGCGCCAGTCCTTCGACGACCGCCGTTTTACCGACGCCCGGTTCGCCGACGAGCATCGGTGAATTCGAGCGCTCGCGGTGCGAAAGAATTTCGATCATTTGACGAATTTCCTTTTCGCGTCCGATTGTCGGAGGAATTTTATCCTGTCTGGCTAATTTATTAAGGCTAACGCCGAAATGCTTAAGGAACGACGGCAATTCATATTTTTGACGCACTCTTTCTTCTTCCTTTTCGCGTTTGCGAATACGAGTCCGAGCCGTCTGCGCAACTTCGTCCGCCGGAACGCCCAAGTTTTGCAGAACATCATTTAAAATACTTCGTTCATCATTCGATAAAACGTAAAAAATATCACTAGCATCAATCACGCGGCGACCCTGAGAACGCGCTCTGTCCATCGCCCGTTTAAAAAGTTCTGTGGTTTCCGGCGCGATGCGGAAACCTTTCCCGATATGTTGCCTGCCGGATTCCATACGCTTTTCAATTAAAAGCTTGACCGAACGCGGGTCAACTGCCAAATCGCGCATCGTGGCATTGAAAAGCTCGGCTTCTTCGTTGGCGATAGCGTGCAAAATATGCTCGATTGCAACGTAATTCTGGTCGCGGCGTTTTGATTCGTCCAATGCCACTTCCAAAATACGACGACCGCTCTCGCTGAATTTATCTTTGTATGCGTCTATATCTGCCATATATTTAATCTCAATTTTTAACTGTAAAGCTTTGATGCCGAAATGCTGCGACATTCTGCCTGTATATCATAACATTTTGAAAAGTTCCGAGAAAAGAAATTTGGGAAAGATTTATGATGAAAACCCAGGCTTTCGTTCGTATCATAAACCTTTCCCGAAAACTTCCGAGAACTCGTCTGATTTTGCGCAAAAACTCGTTTTGCCTTTGTTTATTCGCCGGCTTTTCGCGACATCGCTTTGCCGACCTGAACGCGCGAAGGGCGCAGCAATCTTTCTCCGAATTTATAACCGCGTGAATATTCCGCCGTTATGCGCCCGTCTTCGTCTGCGCCGACTTCTTTCATATCGATCGCTTCGTGCAGCTCCGGGTTAAATTCAGCTCCGATCGACGGAATCTCTTCGACGCCGACGCTCATCAAAGCCTGCTCGAACGAGCGAGCCGTGCCTTTTACGCCGGTTAGAAGATGCTCGAACGAAGAATCTTTTTCGCTTGCCGCAATCGCTAAATTCAGATTATCCAAAACCGGAAGAAGAGTCGTCAGAAAGCTGAACTGACCTTGTTTGGCGCGGTCTTCGAGCGTTTTCTGCATGCGCGCGCGCATTTCCTGCGTTTCGCGTTCCATCTGTGATTTGAGTTCTTCAAATTTAGCCTGCACGCCGACGAGTTTAGCTTCGGCGGCTTCGCGCCGGAGCGTTTCTTCCTTCAGCCTGTTTTCAAGTTCGGTTTCACGCATTGATTTCACTTTTTGTTTCGGCTGTTCATCGGAAGAGTTGATGTTTTCGCCTTCGTTATCAAAACTTTCACCGGAAAATTCCTCGGCTATCGATTCCTCATTAATTTCTTCGTTGTTAAAGTCTTTCTCGTTCATTTTTTTTCTATTAAACCAGCTCATAAAATTTTGATAAATAATCTGCTTTCGTTTAGTCTAACAAACCATTTATCCGAAGAGAAAGAATGGAACGCGGATAAACCTTTTCGGCAGCTTAACAGCATTGATTTTTGTGAAGAATCAGTGTATTTGAATCTTGAAAAATCAGTGTTCGCCCGCATTCCGATTCTAAATTTTTAAGCGGTCGCCGTTGCCGCCCGCGATATGAATTTCAAAGCGCCGCCGTCAGCCTCGACGTGAATTTCGCTTCCGCTTCGAATTTCGCCGTTTAAAAGCCTGACCGCCAGAGGATTCTGCACAAGCGTCTGAATTGCTCGTTTTAAAGGTCTCGCGCCGTAAGCCGGATCGTAACCTTCGTTTGCTAAAAGCTCTTTCGCCGAGTCTTCGAGCACAATCGAAATTCCTCGTTCGGCTAAATTCGACCGCAGTTTTTCGAGCTGAACGTCGATGATTCTTTCGATTTCCGATTTATCGAGCTGGCGGAAAATAACTATGTCGTCGATGCGGTTCAAAAATTCCGGTTTGAAATGATTTCTCAAAACGTCCGTGATCATATCTTTGATCGGCGTATCGACAAGCCCGGAAGACTGAATTTCGCGCGAGCCCAGATTCGAGGTCATAATCAAGACGGTGTTTTTAAAATCGACCGTTCTGCCTTTGGAATCGGTCAAACGACCGTCGTCTAAAATTTGCAGAAGCACGTTGAAAACGTCCGGGTGCGCTTTTTCGATTTCGTCGAAAAGCACGACCGAATAAGGACGCCGCCGAACGGCTTCGGTCAATTGCCCGCCCTCGTCGTAACCGACGTAGCCCGGAGGCGCGCCGATCATCCTGGCGACGGCGTGTTTTTCCATATATTCCGACATATCGAGACGCACAATCGAGCGCTCGTCGTCGAACATAAATTCCGCCAGAGCTTTTGCCGTTTCCGTTTTACCGACGCCGGTCGGACCTAAAAAGATAAATGAGCCGATCGGGCGATTCGGGTCCTGCAATCCCGCGCGAGCGCGTCGAACCGCGTTGGCGACCGCTTCGAGAGCTTCGTCCTGACCGATGACGCGCGTGCGAAGCTTGTCTTCCATCGTGACGAGCTTTTGCATCTCGCCTTCGAGCATCTTGGAAACCGGAACCCCTGTCCATTTAGCGACGACTTCGGCGACGTCCTCTTCGTCCACTTCTTCTTTAAGAAAAACGCCTTCTTTTTGCAAATCGGCAAGCCGCGCCTGTTCGCCCGCGAGTTGTTTTTCAAGCGTCGGGATCGTTCCGTATTGCAATTCGGCGGCTTTATTCAAATCGCCAGCCTGCCGCGCGCGTTCGAGTTCGAGCCGCGCCTGTTCGAGTTTTTCTTTCCCGCCGCGCATTTTCTCGATCTCGTCTTTTTCCGATTGCCATTTTGCCTTCATCGCGCCGGATTTTTCGCGCAGATCGGCGATGCGTTTTTCGATGTCGGAAAGACGCTCTTTCGATTTTTCGTCGGTTTCTCGCGAAAGCGCCTGCCGTTCGATTTCGAGCTGTAGAATTTCGCGTTCCAGAACGTCGATTTCCTGCGGCAGAGAATCGATCTCGATTCTCAGTTTCGAAGCCGCTTCGTCAATCAAGTCGATCGCTTTATCGGGCAAAAACCTGTCCGTAATATAGCGGTTGGAAAGCGTCGCCGCCGCGACTATCGCCGAATCCGTCACGCGGACGCCGTGATGAACTTCGTAGCGTTCTTTCAGACCGCGCAAAATCGCAATCGTATCTTCGACGTTCGGCTCGCCGACGTAAATCTGCTGAAATCTTCGTTCGAGAGCTTTGTCTTTTTCGATATATTTTTGATATTCGTTCAAAGTCGTCGCGCCGACGCAGCGCAGCTGCCCGCGCGCAAGTGCCGGTTTCAGCATATTCGAAGCGTCGATCGCGCCTTCGCTCGCGCCCGCGCCGACGAGCGTGTGCAGCTCGTCTATAAACAAAATAATCTGTCCTTCGCTTTTTTCGATTTCCTTTAAAACCGCTTTCAGGCGGTCTTCAAACTCGCCGCGATATTTCGCGCCCGCGAGCATAGAGCCCAAATCAAGCCCGACAAGCCGTTTGTTTTTTAACGTTTCCGGCACATCGCCCGAAACGATCCGCTGCGCCAAGCCTTCGACGATCGCCGTTTTGCCGACGCCCGGTTCGCCGATTAAAACCGGGTTGTTTTTCGTTCTGCGCGATAAAACCTGTATCGTGCGCCGAATTTCGTCATCGCGACCGATGACCGGATCGAGTTTTCCTTTGCGCGCCTGTTCGGTCAAATCCAGCGCGTATTTTTCGAGCGCCTGAAAATTTTCTTCGGCGTTCTGATCCGTGATTCGAGCGCCGCCGCGCATATCGGTGACAACTTTTTCGACGTCTTCTTTCGTAATTCCGTTGGAACGAAGAATGCGACCTGCATCGCCTTCTTTTTCTTCGGAAATCGCCAGTAAAAGATGCTCGGTGGACATATATTCGTCCTGCATTTTTTCGGCTTCTTTCTGGGCGTTTTGAAAAATCGTATTAATGCGTGAAGAAAAATATTGCTGACCGCCGGAAACTTTCGGGAATTTGGCGATCGCCGCCTGAACGTCCGTCAAAATCGCCTGCGCGTTCGCGCCGACTTTGCCGAGAATCGGGCGCAGAGTTCCTTCTTTCTGCTCGAGCATCGAAGCGAGGAGATGCTCTGGCTCGACCTGCTGATTCTGGTTTTTTTCAGCGATGCCGATTGCTTCCTGAACGGCTTCCTGTCCGCGAATTGTAAATCTGTCAAATCTCATTTCTTTGTTTTGTAAACTCTCTAAATAAAATCTCTATACATAATTGGCAGAGTTCACGGGGAACTCTGAAGAATGAATTTATCCCCGTGAACTCCGAGTTTTTTGCGGCGGCTTAATTAAAATTTAAGCTGTAGCCGCGTTTTTCTGCTCGCTGTTTTGCGAAGAGGCGTTTATCGTTTTCGGGTTTGAAGCGCCGCTGCCCGCTTTGATTTCGATGCGGCGCGGTTTGGCTTCTTCGCGTTTGGCAAGCGTTAAGCGCAGCACGCCGTTTTCAAATTCGGCTTGCGCGTTTTCGCTTGAAACAGTCGGCGGAAGCGTAAACGAGCGCGTAAACGAGCCGTACGAACGTTCGACGCGGTGGAAATTGTCGTTTTCGTCTTTTTTCTCGAATTTTCGCTCGCCGTGCAGCGTCAGCACATTGTTTTCAATCGAAATGTTCACGTCTTCGGGCTTCATACCGGGAAGTTCCGCTTCGAGAACGATCTGGTCTTTGTTCTCGAAAATATCAACCTGCGGACTCCACGCGCCGCTCATAAAGCCTTCCTGCTCGGAACCGCGCGAGTAGTTCGACATAAAAAGACGATTCATTTCATCCTGCAAACTTCTTAATTCTCGAAAAGGATCATATTTACTAATGTTCATATATTCCTCCAAAAATGTTTATGAAATTTGACCGGCAATAATAATTGCTTAGTCTGAAATAATAATAAAACTTGAGTGTCTCCTTGTCAAGTATTTGCGTAAAAATTTTCTGAAAAATTTTCGTCGAGTAAAAACAAATAATTTATAGTTTTTAGGTGACACTGCGCGCTCTTGTCGGGTATATTTAGTTCGCAACTTTCCAAACTTATCGGGCATAAATTCAGAGTGACGATATGAAAAAGAGGTTTACGCCCAAATAAAAAACATGAAAATTTTTCGTGAGATACTTTCGCCGCTGATTGCGGTAATCGCAGCTTTTATAGTCGGGGGCATAATAGTTCTTCTAATCGGCGACAATCCGTTTCAAACTTACAGCCTTTTGCTCGGCAATTCTTTCGGATCTTTGAAAGACGTCGGCTATATGCTTTTTTACGCGACGCCTTTGATTTTCACCGGTTTGGCGGTTGCCGTCGCCTTTCGCTGCGGGCTTCTGAATATCGGCGCTGAAGGACAGCTTTACGTGGCGGCTTTTGCGACCGCCTGGGTCGGAATTAAATTCGGCGGAACGGTCGTCAGCGTTTTCGGCAAGGAAGTCGATTACTCCTGGATAAGTTTGCCGGCGGTCATTCTCGTGCCGCTTTGTATTTTGACGGCAATGGTCGCGGGCGGGATTTGGGGCGCGATTCCGGGAATTTTGAAAGCGAAGTTCGGCTCGCACGAAGTTATCAACACGATCATGCTGAATTTTATAGCGATCGCGCTTGTCAGCTATTTCACGCAGTATCATTATAAAATTCCCGGCGACGCGATTCTGCAAACCGTTCCGATCGGCGAAGCCGCGCATATCCCGCGCATCAGCCAGTTTATTCCCGGGATGCCCGATTTCGTGCCCTTGAGCATCGCTTTTCTGCTGGCGATTTTGATGTGCGTGCTCGTTTACATTTTCCTTTGGAAAACGAAATGGGGATACGAGCTGCGCGCCGTCGGCGAAAATCCGGGCGCGGCGGAATACGGCGGAATCTCGCCGAAAAAACAAATTATCGTCGCGATGACGATTTCCGGCGCGCTTGCCGGGATGGTCGCGATCGGAGAAGTGCTGGGAAACCGTTATCTTTATTATCACGATTTTTCCGGCGAAGTCGGCTTCCTCGGCATTGCCGTCGCTCTTTTAGGCAGAAATCATCCGTTCGGAGTTTTTCTGGCGGCGATCTTTTTTGCGGTTCTCCAGCGCGGCGGAATTTTTGTTGACGCGTTTACCGAGCACGTTTCCAAAGACCTGGTTGAAGTTTTGCAGGCGGTCGTGATCTTGTTTGTAGCTTCTCTGCAAAGATTTTCTAAAAAATAAAAATGAGCGAATTTTTGACATTATCTGTTTTAACAGCTTTGCTTTTTTCCACCATACGGTTTGCCACTCCTTTGATCTTCGCGGCGCTCGGCGGAATGTTTTCCGAGCGCTCGGGCGTAATCAATATCGCGCTCGAAGGCTTGATGCTGGCTGGCGCGTTTACCGCTGCCGTCGTCACATACGAAACGAGCAACCCGTTTTTAGGATTTCTGAGCGGAATGATCGCGGGCGGAATCCTGGCGCTTTTTTTCGCGATCGCCTGTATCAAATTCGAAGCCGATCAGGTGGTCGCCGGTTTCGGAATTAATATTTTGATGCTCGGCTTGCCCGCGCTTTTAAGCAGCGCTATCTACGATTCAGCCGGTTCGACGCAGCAGATAGACAAAGCTTTTTTGCTGCCCGAATTTTTCGGCGTCAACGCCGCTTCGATTCTGGCGTTTCTGCTCGTGCCCGTCTGCTGGTACGCGCTTTATAAAACGCCGTTCGGTTTGAGATTGAGAGCGACGGGCGAAAATCCTTCGGCGGCGGACGCGGCGGGCGTCAATGTTCACAAACTCAGATACACAGCCGTGATTTTAAGCGGAGTTTTAGCGGCGGCGGGCGGCGCGTATCTCTCGATCGGACAATCTTCGCTGTTTACGCGCGGAATGACGGCTGGACGCGGATTTATCGCGCTGGCGGCGCTTATTTTAGCTAAATGGAAACCCGTTCCGGTTTTGCTGGCGTGCCTGTTTTTCGGCTTTACAGAGGCTTTAACGATTCCGCTCGCGAATATCAAAATGTCTTCGGGCGAAAATGTGCCGGTTCAATTCATACAAATTATCCCGTATGTCCTGACGATCATTGTTCTGGCTGGTTTCATAGGCTTGTCGCGCGCGCCGAAAGCGCTCGGAACTCCTTATCGAAAAGAAAAATAGCTTTCCGAACGCCGGATTGCGCTTGTTCCCATGCCTGCCGCGAATTTTAGCCGGTAAGCTCTTGAAAACGCGCAACCCGGAATTCAATCCGTTTATGTAAGCTTTTCTCTTTTTTTATGTAAACTTTTCTCCTTTTTTACGGGAGAGTAAGTTTTCCTCAAAAAGAAACAAAAATTTCGATTTCTGCGTTTATAAAGCGCGAGCCGGAGCTCTTGCCGGTTATCTGTAGCGGTTTTTCGCAAAAGCGGCAGCGCGAAAAACTTCTGATCGATTTACCTCGAATCATAAAGCGAACCAGGGGCTTTAGAAAATAAAATTTAGACATCTTGCCTTTTCGCGAGTTTAAGCTCGCGGAAATATTTCACCGAACAATCTTGCCGGGAAAGTCTTGCCGCGCACGAAAACGGCGAGATTTAAATTAAAAAATAAAAAAACCAATCGAAATTAAAGAATTATTACTGGTATGAACGAAAACAATTTAAAGACAAACGACGATCCTTCAAACGCTCGGGACGCAATGCATAAAGCGAAAGAAAAAGAATCGCAAAAATCTGCTGCGAAAGCGGAGCCGGAACGAGAAGTTTTTTTGACCGATCAATCGATTTCCGGCGAGCCTTTTTGGAAAAAGAGCGACAGTTTTTTGTTTATTTCCACCGGCGCGGCGCTTTTGGCGGCTTTCGTCTTTATCGCGGTAATCGGTTTTAACATAAGCTCTCTCAAAGACGCCACAACGGTTAATTCAAACAGCGCAGGCGCGCTCGCCGACACGAATTCCAATCCGAACGGAGAAAAAACCGCCGGAGCCGTTAGTAAAACCGCGCTTCCTGACGGCACGGAAATCGTTTTTTCATATATACCTGCGGGAAATTTCGTGATGGGTTCAAGCGAGTATGATAATGAAAAGCCGGTTCAGACGGTAAATCTTAGCCGGGATTTCTGGATGGGACAAACAGAAGTTTCGCAAAAACAGTGGAAGTCATTAATGGGAGCATTGCCGTCGGAATGCGATTACGGCAGCTTAAAGGGCGATTTTTTAGGCGAAAAGAAACCTGTAATCTGCGTTAGCTGGGACGAGGCGCAAAATTTCATTTTAAAATTGAACGCTCTAAACGACGGCTATAAATACCGTCTGCCGACAGAAGCCGAATGGGAATACGCAGCGCGCGCAGGAGCGCGGGAAAATCTCGCGGCAGATGCCGATTCGGTTGCGTGGTACGGCAGAAACGCCGGCGGATGGATACATAATGTCGGGCTCGTAAAGCCGAACGCATGGAATTTGTATGATATGCACGGCAACGTCAGGGAATGGTGCCAGGATTGGTACGGCGCATATCCCGGCGGAACGATTGCCGACCCGGCAGGCGTGCAAACGGGAACCTCCAGGGTAATTCGCGGCAGCTGGTTCGGCAGCTTGCTTTTACGCTACGGAGCGCGCAGCAGCGATGCTCCGACGGCGCGCAACCATAACCTGGGTTTTCGGGTCGTCAGGCAATAATCAATATTTTCGCTCGATCTTTTTGCGCTCGTCTGTGCGGGATTTTTTTCTGATTTCCGGCTGGCAGACGAGCGCAAAGTCTTTTGCGGGCTTTTAACCGACCTTAAAGGTTTTTTATTCGTTTTGAAACCGCAAATAGTTGTGACGACGCGAGATGTTTCCGCCATTTTTTATTTCCCAGTTTTATCTTTCTTCAGCCATTTTCGTGTTTAACGTTTCCGTCATTTCTGTATTTATGGTAAAAAATAATTCCTTTATGAGTTATGAAAAAGCGGTTGAAGCCGCCGAATACATCAAATCGAAATACGAAAAGGAAATAAAAATCGCCGTTGTCCTCGGCAGCGGTCTCGGCGCGTTTGCCGACGACCTGGAAAACGCTGTGAAAATTCCTTACGAAGAAATTCCGCATTTTGCCCGCTCGACCGTCGAAGGACACGCCGGGCAACTTGTTTTGGGCGAAGTTTCCGGCATTCCGGTCGCCGTTCAGCAAGGTCGTTTTCATTTCTACGAAGGCTACGAAATGCCGCAGGTGACTTTTCCCGTCCGCGCGTTCGGCGTAATGGGCATTGAGAATCTAATCCTGACGAACGCCGCCGGCAGCGTGCAGACGAGCTTTAAGCCGGGAAATTTGATGTTGATTCGCGATCATTTGAATTTGATGGGAACGAATCCGCTGCGCGGCGCAAACGACGAGAGATTCGGCGCGCGTTTCCCGGATATGACGGAAGTTTACGCCAAAGATTTGCAGGAAATCGTCAGCGAAGAAGCTGCCTTTATCGCGCAGGAAAGATTCGAAAAAGGGTTGGACGAAAAACTTTCGACCTTTCTTCGCCGCGGCGTTTACTGCGCTCTTTCCGGTCCGACATATGAAACTCCTGCGGAAATTCATATGTACAGATTTCTCGGCGCAGACGCCGTCGGAATGTCAACCGTCCCGGAAGCGATCGCTGCAAAGCATCAGGGAATGAAAGTGCTTGGAATTTCCTGCATTACAAATATGGCGGCGGGCATTACCGATGAGCCGATAAATCACGAAGAAGTAATGGAAACCGGCGCAAAAGTCGCCGAAGTATTTAAAGAGCTTTTAAGAAGAGTAATTATCAAAATAGTTTAGTTTCGGATAGTCATTTCTTCTGCTGACTACTGACTACTGACTACTGACTACTAAATTATGATTATAGGAATTTGCGGCGGAACGGGTTCGGGGAAGACGACGATTGCCAGAAAGATTATCGAATCGGTCGGCAGGGAAAACGTGATTTTGATCGAGCAGGATTCGTATTATAGAAACCTCGCCGATATGCCGCTTGATGAGCGTCATCAGGCTAATTTCGATCATCCCGATTCGATTGACAGCGAAATGCTGATGAATCATTTGAAGCGTCTGCGCAGCGGCAATTCGATCGAAATGCCGGTTTACGATTTCGTTTCGCACACGCGCAGCGACCGCTGCGATCATCTCGACCCGAAACCGGTCGTTATCGTCGAAGGAATTCTTATCTTTTCCGAACCGCGGATTTTAAGTCTGCTCGACGTCAGGGTTTTTGTCGATACGCCCGACGATATTCGTTTTATAAGAAGATTGAAGCGCGACATCGTCGAGCGCGGCAGAACGCTCGAATCCGTTATCGCGCAGTATTTCGCCACCGTCCGCCCGATGCATTTCGAATTCGTCGAAGCTTCGAAACGAAACGCCGACATAATTATTCCCGAAGGCGGCAACACGGAAATCGGCATCGAGTTTTTATGCAGTAAAATTCGGGAAGAGATCGGTAAATCAAATTTGCGGGAAATCGTTTAATAATTTAATAAACTGAAATATGAAAGATTTAATCGAGAAAGCAACAAAAGCGCGCGAAAAAGCGTTTGCGCCTTTTTCCAAATTTAAGGTCGGCGCGGCGCTGGAAACCGAGGAAGGCGAAATCTACACCGGCTGCAATATCGAAAACGCGAGCTACGGTCTGACGATGTGCGCCGAGCGCGTGGCGATTTTCAAAGCCGTATCCGAAGGGAAAACCCGGTTTACGCGCCTTGCCGTCGTCGCCGATACCGAAAATCTGACTCCGCCGTGCGGCGCTTGTCGCCAGATAATCTGGGAATTCTGCGGCGATATTCCGCTTTTTCTCGCCAATCTTTCGGGCGAAACGGCATCGTTTCAGATGGGCGAGATGCTTCCGAAAGCTTTCGATTCGAAGTTTCTGAAATAAATAACTTTTACTATTTTACTAAAAGCTTTTTTAGGCTTATTTCGTTTAAGCTGGCGTGCAGCGAAAAATTCTCCGGTTCAAAAAAGCGAAAATCAAATAACTTGCGATTTCTCAAACTTTTATAGTAAATTCAGCTATGGAAAAGCTACAACTTACTTTTTTCTTCTTATTTCTTTTAATTTTCCCGCAGATAGTCTTCGCACAAAAACAAACAGTCGATTTAATCGTGCAAAACGGAACCGTCGTGACGATGGACGGGCAGCGGCGCGTCTTTGAAAACGGTTCGATCGCCGTCAGCAAAGGCGAAATCGTCGGCGTCGGAACTTTCGCCGAAATCAATCGCAGGTACGCGGCGAAACAACTCATCAATGCTCGCGGAAAAGCCGTTATTCCCGGGCTCGTCAATACTCACACGCACATTCCCATGACGCTTTTTCGCGGAATTGCAGACGATCTGGATTTGCAGGAATGGCTGACAAAATATATTTTTCCCGCCGAAGCGAAAAACGTCGACGAAGCTTTTGTTCGCGCCGGAACGCGCCTCGGGCTGGCGGAATTGATAAAAGGCGGCACGACGACCTATTGCGATATGTATTATTTCGAAGACGCGATCGCCGATGAAACCGCGAAAGCGGGCGTTCGCGGCGTTCTGGGCGAAACGATCATTGATTTCCCGGCGCCCGACAATAAAACGCACGAACAGGCGCTCGCCTACACCGAACGCTTTGTCAATAAATGGAAAAATCACGCCTTGATCGTTCCGGCATACGCGCCGCACGCGCCTTACACGGTTTCGCAGCAGCATCTCGGTAATATAAAAAGTTCAGCCGACAAACTAAACGCGCCCGTCGTCATACACGTCGCCGAAACCGAGACCGAGGTTAACGACATCATCAAACAAAAAGGCGCACGCCCGATTGAATATCTCGATAAAATCGGTTTTTTAAGCGATCGCACAATCGCCGCCCACGTCGTTTTCGCAGATGAAAATGAAATCGGCATCTTAAAAAAACGAGGCGTCGGCGTCGCGCATAATCCTCAGTCGAATATGAAGCTCGCTTCGGGCGTCGCGCCGATTCCGCAGATGCTCGCCGGCAATGTTTCGGTCGGTCTCGGCACCGACGGCGCGGCTTCGAACAATGATTTAAATCTTTGGGAGGAAATGGATACGGCGGCGAAACTGCACAAACTCTTTTCGAAAGATCCGAAAGTCGTAACCGCCGAGCAGGCGTTTATGATGGCGACGATCGGCGGCGCGCGCGCTCTTAAATTAGAAAAAATAATCGGTTCGATCGAAACCGGGAAACGCGCCGATATCGCTATCGTCGATCTTGACGGGCTGCATCAAACGCCTACGTATAACATCTATTCTCACTTAGTTTACGCGACCAAAGCGAGCGATGTTCGCCACGTCGTAATCAACGGGAAAATCGTAATGCGCGACCGGGTGTTGCTCACCTTAAACGAAAATGCTATAAAGAAAGACGCAAACCTTTACCGTGAAAGAATCATCAAGAGTTTATCGACAAATTGAGCGAATTTGCTCAATAACGTACAAAAAAGCATAATAGAAAGAATTGTTTAGCTCAGTGAAAAGCGTGCCTTTAGAGGATTTTTCGCTTTGACCTTTGCGGAATTATATGACTCAACGCAGATTTCGTAAGAAAGCTCGTTTTCAGCGTTTTCAGCGTTAAAAAAGAATTAAAAGGAGACAAAGAATGCCGCTAAATGTCAGAAGGTTTTTCGCTTCCGCCGCATTTGTATCGATGGGAGTTTGTTCGGCTTATTCCCAAACCGCAGCGCCCGCAGGTTCGGCGCCGACCGCCGCGCAAACCGCGCCGACAGTCGCAAAAATTGCCGCGCCGTCTTCAGCCGAAATTATGCGCGAGCGGATTTCGAAAGCAAAAGCCTTTATTGCAGTAAAAAACTACAACGCTGCAATTTACGAACTCGAAAACATCAGGCGCGAAACCAGCGACCAAACCGTCCACGGCGTAATCAACGTTTTGTTGATGAACAGCTATCTCGAACAAAGCGATTACACGCGCGCGCAGGCATTTCTGAAAGAATTATCAAATCCGCAAAAATCCGCTAAACCCGTTCCTTCGACGCATTATTTTGCCGTCGCCGGGCAGGTCGTTAAAGGCGCACGCAATCAGCTCGAACGCTACCGCTCGCTCGGTTTGACGGTTTCGGATCGGAATCTTCCGCTCGAAGCCGCCGTCGATGTCGAAAAAATGCGCGAAACGCTCGAACTCGTCGTCGAGCAAACGAAAGTGATCGGCAAAGAAAAAGATAAAACCGCGCATGCGCTCGCGCTGCTCGAAGAAGCGACAACGACGAGAAGCAGCCTTGCGAAAGACGATTACGACGCGCGGCGATGGAAAGACGAAATCAGCGACGCGCGCGAGCAGCTTACCAGCAGCAGAAGCGTTATAACGAACGCAGTTAACGATACGCCGACCGAAACTCCCGTTCCCGCAAGTTCGGTTGCTTCTAACGATCCGGTCGCTAACACACAGACCGCGGAACTCAAACAGACAGAAACTTCAGCCGCGTTTAAGCCCGTTTCATCCGAAAACGGAGTTGTGGCTAAGCCCTTTAACGCAAACGCGAAACCGGACGATAATTTAGTCGCTAAAAACGAAACGCCGTCGAACAATCCGCCGAAATCAATCGAAGCTCCGAAAGAGCAGCCGCGAAGAACAGAAGACGCGCCGAAAACGAACGAAGCGCCGAAAAACAATTCGGCAAAACCGGAAGCGGCGCAAAATTCAGCTCAACCGACGGCAAACGAAAATAACACCGAAAAAACGACTGAAACCCAAACCGCCAAAAACGAAACTCCGATTGATAATTCGCCTTTGAAAGTCGGGTCGTTAGTCAATTACGCGACGACGCAGGCGAAACCGGTTTACCCGCCGGCAGCGAGAAATATGCGTATGACCGGTGTCGTCAAAGTAGAAATTCTGGTCAACGAAAACGGCGAAGTCACAGAAGTTCATAACACGACCGGACCTTCGATGCTGCAAAGAGCGGCGACCGACGCGGTTAAAAAATGGAGATTCAAACCGTTCGTGCGCGACGGTCAGCCGGTTAAAGCAAGCGGATTCGTTAATTTTAATTTCAGCTTGTAAGTTTTTGTTGTAATTTAAGTTTTCATCGGGCGACAATTTTTTTCGGAAAGTTGTCGCCCGTTGTTTTCGAGTCGGGAATTTGGTTTGCAAAGGGCGCAAAGATAAATTAAGGGAAAACGAAACATACTCTTTAATAAAATATATTCTGCTTTATGTCTGAAATTTTCTATTTTTTTACTTTTTACTTCTCTGCGTTTTCTGCGGCGCAAACCTGCTAAAAATATATGCTTCAACGATTTTTGATTTTCGCTTTTGTTTTCGCTTTTGTTTTAATAATGACGACTTCGATTTTTCCGCAAACTCCGACGATCGAACCGGGCGTTTCGCAAACGCTGGCGAAATGGCGCGCGGCGAATTATTCGGACGTGCGTTATAAACTCAACATCACGCTCGAAAAAGGCGCGCCGCTGATGAAAGGCGACATCGAGATTCGCGTGAAACTCACGGACGAAGGCGCAAAAAACGATTTGATTCTCGATTGGCGGACGACGCAGTTTGCTAATGATAAAGATAAACCTTTCGCCAATGTCGTCGCGGTTAATGATGCTCCGGACGTTCTTCATTCAATCATCAATGAACACATCACAATTCCGAAAGCGTTGCTGAAAACGGGCGAAAACCTCATCAAGATAAACTTCGCCTCGCCAATCAAAACGAGCGGCGCGGCGATCACGCGCTACGTTGACAAGGAAGACGGCGCGGAATACATCTATTCGCTGTTTGTCCCAAGCGACGCAAGCACGGCGTTTCCCGTCTTCGACCAGCCGGATTTGAAGGCGCGGTTTAAACTGACAATCAACACTTTAGAAGATTGGAAGGTTATTTCAAATTCGGAAGTTGAGAGAGTTTGGATTGCAAGCAATGTTTTAAGAGAAAAAAATATTAAAGGACAATTTGGTGAAAAACGGCATCATCACATTTTCAAAGAAACCAAACCGATCAGCACATACGTTTTCGCGTTTGCGGCGGGCGATTTTGTAGAGTTTCCTTTAAGAGACAAGGTTGAAGTTGGTGACATTCGTAAAGCGATTGATGATGCAATAATAAAAGGAGAACTCAGCCACAGCACTTTTACAGTTGTTGAAAATAATGAATCTGTCGCAAAAGCAGAAATTCCACTTCAAACCAAAGTATACGTCCGCAAATCGCAAGCCGAAAAATTCAAACAGCATTCTGCCGAGGTTTTTCGATTAAACCGCGAAGGCGTGAAGTTTCTCGAAAATTATTTCGATTACAAATTCCCGTTTCCGAAATACGACCTTGTTTTGATTCCCGAATTTCCGTTCGGCGGGATGGAACACGCGGGCGCGACTTTTTTGCGCGAATCGAGCGTGATTTTCCCGACCGAGCCGACGAAAAACGATTACGTTTCGCGCGCCAACGTGATTTTTCACGAAGCCGCGCATCAATGGTTCGGCGACACGGTGACGATGAAATGGTTCGACGATCTGTGGCTCAAGGAAGGCTTTGCCGAATTTATGGCATACAAAACGCTCGAAAAAGTGATGCCCGAATACAACGCGTGGAAAATCTTTTACGAGCGCAACAAGCAAGCCGCGTATTTGACCGACGCGACCAAAGGCACAACGCCGATTTATCAGGAAATCCCGAATCTCTCGGCGGCAAAATCCGCCTACGGCAACATCGTCTATCGCAAAGCGCCGTCGTTTTTGAAACAAGCCGAGTTTTATTTAGGCGAAAAAGAATTTCAAACGGCAGTTCGCGCGTTTTTGAAGAAACACGAATTCGCCAATGCCGAATGGACGGATTTGGTGAAGGAATTTGAAATAGCAGGTAAGCAGGAGTTAAAAGATTGGGCGGAAACTTGGGTAAAGCAAAGAGGTTTATTTAAATATCAAATAACTGTAAATAAAACCTTATCCAAAGAAGTAAAAGCTCAAGTCTGTTGTTTTGGAGTTCTTTCGGAAAAACATGCTTTAGATTCAGATTTACCTTTAAATCAATCCAAATTCAAAATTCTAGAAACAAAATATAAGGTTTTAG
>JAOAPX010000098.1 GCA_025463125.1 Acidobacteriota bacterium
CTTCGCTGAAACGCGTCGGCGCGCGAGCCGGGCTAATCGCGCAATACACTTCGGAAGAGCTCGGGAAAATCGACGTCGGATCGTGGTACAACCGTTTCAAGCCGGAAAGAGCCGATGAAGTTTTTGCGGCTGAAATTGTTTCGACTTTAGAGAGCGTGCTGTTTTTTTTGCGCGATTATAAAGGTTTGATTTACATCGAGATAAAATGCCGAAAAGCCGAGATAGAACGCATTTCAAAAGCCGTCTGCGAAATAATTTCCCGCTCGCCGCATCTTCTGCCGCAAATTATCGTTAAAAGTTTCCGCCTCGAAACGATTCCGCTCATTAAAAGTTTTTGCCCGGAGGCGCAAACCGCCGCGCTTTTCGCGCCGAAAATTCTCACGATTCTGCGAAAAGAAAAACGCATCGCCGAACTCGCGCACGAGATCGGAGCCGATCAGATCTCGGTTCATTTTTCGCTGGCAACGCGCAATTTGATGAAAAAAGCTGAAGAAAGAAACTTGCCGGTGACGATCTGGACGGCTGACAATCCGCGCTGGATTCGGCGCGCCGGCGAGCTTGGGATTCGCGCGATTATCACAAACAACCCGGCGCGGCTTTTAGCGATAAAAGCGAAGTTTTTGGAAGTTAAAAATAAAAATTGAAGTAATACGCAAAGTTGAGAAAGAAAATAGGACGCTGATTAAGGCGGATTTGCGCGTATGTTTTTTAATAAAAGCAAATTCGCCTTAATCAGCCTGCCCCGCGTTTATCCGCGTCCTATTCTTCCAAGTCATTCAAAACATTCGAGATATTTCACGCCCGCGCCCGTATTGAAAAGCACGACCGTTTCGTTTTCTTTAACCAAATCCTGCTCGATCATCGTTCGCAAAGCCGGCAGGCAAGCCGCTCCTTCGGGAGCGCAGAAGATGCCTTCGCTCGCGCCGATTTCTTTGACCGCCGCTATTAATTGTTCGTCGCTGACGGCGATCGCGGTGCCGTTTGATTCGCGCAGCGCGTCTAAAATCAAAAAATCGCCGATCGCTTTCGGCACGCGCAAGCCGGATGCGGCTGTGTGCGCGTTCGGAAACTCGTCGGCAAAGCGTTCGCCTTCGTGAAAAGCTTTGACAATCGGCGCGCATCCGATTGCTTGAACGGAAACCATCCGCGGACGTTTCGAGTCGATCCAGCCCATTTTTTCCATTTCGTCAAACGCTTTCCACATACCGATCAAACCGGTTCCGCCGCCGGTCGGGTATAAAATTACGTCGGGCAAAGTCCAGTCGAATTGTTCGGCAAGCTCGTAGCCCATCGTTTTTTTGCCCTCGACGCGATACGGTTCTTTTAGAGTCGAAACGTCGAACCAGCCTTCCGCGTCTTTGCGTTCGGCGACAATGCGCCCGCAATCGGTAATCAAACCGTCAACTAAAGTAACATTTGCGCCGGTTTGCTCGCATTCGATAATGTTTGCGCGCGGCGTGTCTTTCGGCATAAACAGAAACGTTTCCATCCCGGCGCGCGAAGCGTATGCGGCGAGAGCGCCCGCCGCGTTTCCGGCTGAAGGCGCGGCGACTTTTTTCACGCCCAATTCTTTCGCCATCGAAACGGCGGCTGTCATTCCGCGAGCTTTAAAGCTTTGCGTCGGGTTGGTCGATTCGTCTTTGATGTAGAGATTCAGCTTAACCGGGAGAGCTGCGGCTGTTTTATCGGCTTTAAAAAGCGGCGTCCAGCCTTCGCCGAGGCAAACGACGTTGCCCGGCGATTCGACCGGCAAAACTTCCGCGTATCGCCAAAGCGTCGCTTCGCGCGTTTTTAATGATTCTTTCGTTAAAGTCTGCGCGGCTTTTTCAAGATCGTAGCGGACGAGCAGCGGTTTGCCGCATTCGAGACAAAGATTTTGTAAAACGTTGGCTTCGTGAATTTTATGACAATTAGCGCATTCGAGATGTGTGACGTTCATAATTGAAATAATACAATACCAGGCGCGGCGAACAACAAACGAGGGATGAGAAAAACGAATTTTCGCGTCTCTCTCATCCCTCGCCGCTCTGTTTTTATTCCGATGCGCGTTTATTTCGCCAGCATCGGTCTTAAAGATTTATAAATATTTTCCGTCATAATTTTCGCGCCTTCCGCGTTCGGATGAATGCCGTCGGCTTGGTTGAGATTGCGATTAAGCGCGATGTTTTCGAGCAAAAACGGCAAAAACTCGACTTTATACTGATCGGCTAAATCGGGAAACGCGCTGATGTAAGCGCGCTGATATTCAGCTCCGACCGAAGGCGGCGCGAGCATTCCGCACAGCAGAATTTTTACGTTTTTCGCTTTCGCTTTTTCGATGATCTGCGCCAGGTTTCGCTTCATACGATCAACCGGCAGACGGCGAAGCAAATCGTTTGCGCCGAGTTCGAGAATCAGAATTTGCACGTTTTCCTGTTCTAAAACCCAATCGATTCGCTCGGTTCCGCCAAGCGACGTATCGCCGGAAATGCCCGCGTTGACGACTTCGTAATCGTAGCCTTCTGTTTTGAGCTTTTCCTGCAAAAGATACGGGTAAGATTCTTTTTCGGTCAAACCGAAACCAGCCGTCAAGCTGTCGCCGAAAGCGACGATTTTCGGTCTGTCGGCAACGACCTGCGGCGTGGCAAGCGGCTTTTTCGGATCGCCTTCAAAACGCTTTTCGGCGGTGGAAACGCCGCAGCCGGTTAGTATGAGGGCTAAAAGAGTGAAACTTAAAAGTCCTTTTAATCGAATAATATAATGCATAAATAATTTGTATTTTATTAAGAAAAAATCAGTAAATTAGATGCAGCTTTCGGCAAACTTGTTTGCGAAGTTTTCAAAAATATGCGGGTAACAGTCGCCCTTAAAAAAGAATTTCAGATTTTGCGCCCGCAAAAGCACGCGAAACAATCGAAAAAAGATAAACTTTAATCATTTTCGCATGTTTCGCGTGCTTTTGCGGGCAATATAATTAATATTCCGTAATCCGGCTCAAAAATTCGTTAAACGGATATCGGCTGCGGGATGATTCGATACGAAACATCAATTTGATTATCCGGCATACAGCATCTAACATCTGGAATTTAATAACTTTTTTATGATCGAACTAAAAAACGTAACCAAGACCGTTCTTTCCGGCGCGGAAGATTTAACCATTTTAGACGACGTTTCTTTTACAATTCCCGACGGGCAGTTTGTCGCCGTCACGGGCGCTTCGGGAAGCGGAAAATCGACGCTGCTCGGCTTGATCGCCGGGCTCGACGCGCCGAGTTCGGGCTCGATCACGGTTGACGGCGCTGATGTGACCGAGATGAGCGAAGACGACTTAGCCGGTTTACGAAGCGAAAAAATCGGTTTTATTTTTCAATCGTTTCACCTGATTCCGAGCTTGACGGCGTTTGAAAACATTCTTATCCCGATGGAAATTATCGGCTATAAAGACGCGCGCAGCCGCGCCGAACAGCTTCTCGCTCAAGTCGATTTATCAAAACGCGGGCATCATTACCCGACCGAGCTTTCCGGCGGCGAACAGCAGCGCATCGCCATCGCCCGCGCTTTCGCCAATCAGCCGAAAATTCTGCTCGCAGACGAGCCGACCGGCAATCTCGATTCGAAAAACGGCGAACATATTTTTGATTTAATGACGGATCTGCACCGGCAAAACAATGTAACTTTAGTTCTGGTAACGCACGATCAGCATTTGGCTGAGCTGGCGCAGCGGCAGGTGATTTTAAAGGACGGCAAAGTTTTAAGCGATGAAGTTAAACGCCGAAAAGCGAATAAGGAATTAGAAATCACAGACGGACGCAGATAAGCGCCGATTCTGCGATTGCTGTTTATATTTTTATAAAGGTTTATTAAGACCCGATTTTTGTTTTTGCATTGCCGTCGCCTGTATTTATCCGGGGCTGAGTTTTAGAGTTTTCCGGCATTTTTGCGGTTAGTAATTTATGAATTTTATTTTCAATCTAACGTGGCGCGAAATCCGATCTTCGTGGCGCAGGCTTTTATTTTTCTTTTTGTGCATTGCCATCGGCGTCGGCTCGGTCGTCGCGCTGCGCTCGCTGATTCAAAACTTAAGTCAATCGGTCGGCGGCGATGCGCGCGCGCTGATGACCGCTGATCTGGAAGTCAGCTCGACCAATGATTTTTCGCCGTCCGACATTCAAAAAATAGAAGAAGTCATCAATAAATCAAATATCGTCGAAGACAGAAACGAAGCGATGACGACTTCGGCGATGGCGCGCCCGGTAAATAAAGAAAACGAAACGCTTTCGCAAATCGAGCTGAAAGGCATCGAGCCCGGGTTTCCGCTCGTCGGAACTTTCAAAACTTCCGACGGGAACACGTTTGATTACAAATTACTGGAAAACGGCGGAGCGGTCGTTTCGCCGCTTCTGCTCGATGATTTACAGTTAAAAATCGGCGATTCGATCATCATCGGCGAAGGCAAATTCGAGATTCGCGCGACGTTTTCCGAAGAACCGGGCGGCGCGAGCGGTTTTCGTCTCGGACCGAGAGTTTTCGTTGAAAAGAAGGCTTTCGATTCCGCCGGAATCACAACGAGCGGCGGGCGAATCAGGCGAAGAATTCTCTACCGGACGTCGGATAACCCGACCGAACTCGTCGGGCAGCTGCGCGAAAATTTAAAGGGCACGATTTTGTCGGTGCAATCGTACCGCGAAACGCAGGAAAACCTTGGCGAACAGTTCGCCCGCACAGAAAATTATTTATCTTTGACCGGACTTTTGATCCTTGTGCTCGGCGGCGTCGGCGTCTGGAATGTGGCGCGGGTTTTCGTCGAACAAAAACGAAAATCGGTCGCCGTTTTAAAATGCCTCGGCGCGTCCGGAACGCGCATTATCACGGTTTACCTGCTGCAGATTTTAACGCTCGGACTCATCGGAAGCTTTTTCGGCGTTTTTCTGGCGCAATGCTTTTTATGGTTTGCAAAATACAGGTTTAATGAGGCTTTGCCAGCTTCGATGAGCTACGGCGTTCATCTTTCAACCGCGTGGCAGGGCGTTCTTTTAGGCGTTTTGATTTCCCTTCTGTTTTCGGCGCTGCCGCTTTTGCAGGTTCGCACGATCAAACCGCGCCTGCTTCTGCACGACGCGACGGGCGAGAAAATGCGCCGGCTTGATTTAACCAAAACGATTTTCGGCATAGTTTCCGTCGTCGGGCTGCTTGCGCTCTCCGCCTGGCAAGCCGGTTCTTTAAGGGTCGGCGCATTTTTTCTCGTCGGTTTGGGCGCAACTTCGGCTGTTTTATATCTTTCGGCGACAATTTTAACTTTAATCTTAAAAAAATTCCGCCGGTTCGGTTCGTTTTCCGTCCGGCAGGCGATCAATTCGCTTTATCGCCCGGGCAATCAAACGCGGATTATTCTGCTTGCCGTCGGGCTCGGCGCGTTTGTCGTCCTGGCGGTTCAATCTTTGCAGACGAATCTCGTCCGCGAATTCGATTTTACGCGCAATCAAACGCTGCCGAGCCTTTTTATCATTGACGTGCAGAAAAGCCAGATCGACGAGCTGCGCGCGATTCTCGAAGAAAAAACCGGCGAACCCGCGCAGACTTTGCCGACCGTTCGCGCCCGCATAGCTTTTGTTAACGGTCAGACGATTAATTTTACGAATCCCGAAACTCGCCAGCAGCGCGGGCAAATCGGGCGCGAATTCGCCGTCACGTATCGACCGAACCTGGACAATAACGAAACCGTCATCGCGGGCGATTGGTGGGAAAACGATCAAACTTCCGACGTGCCGGAGGTTTCGGTCGAAGAAGAGATGGCGGCGCGTTTAGGCGTAAAAGTCGGCGATTCGATAACTTTCGACATTTCCGGCAGACCTTTGACGGCTCGCGTCGCCAATGTTCGCAAGATCGATCTGCGAAATACGCGCACGGTTTTCATATTCGTTTTCGCGCCCGGCGTTTTGGAAAAAGCGCCGCAGACGTTTGCCGCCAACGTGATAAAAAAGCTGCCCGAAACCGAGCGCCAGAGACTGCAAAGAAGCATTATCGACCGTTTTCCGAACGTCCAGATTTTCGACGTCGCGGATATCGTCGCCGCGGTGCAAAAGCTCGTCGATAACTTTGTTTTAGCGATTTCGTTTGTCGGAAGCTTTGTGATTTTGAGCGGAATGCTGATTTTGATCGGCTCGATCGCTTTAACGAAATCTCAGCGAATTTACGAAAACGCCGTGCTGAAAACTCTCGGCACGAAACGCTTGACTTTAGCGGCAATTCTTTTCGCCGAATACGGCTTGCTCGGCTTTTTAGCGGGAATTATCGGCGCGAGTTTCGCCGCGCTGCTTTCGTACGCCGTTTCGGTCTACGTTTTCCAAATCAAATGGGAATTCGATCCGGGCTTGCTCGTTACAGGAATTTTCATCACGGCGTTTCTGGTCACGATTGTCGGCGCGATCGCGAGCTTCGACGTGCTTTTCAGAAAGCCTTTGGCGATTCTGCGCTCGCAGTAAAACTTACAGAAAGTCCAAAAAAATCGGCGGCTAACTTATTCTTTCGTTTGAATATTCTTTCGTTTGAAAAGGATGATTTGCCAGAACGGCGCGCATATTGACCTGCCCGAAAAGCGTTTCGAGATAAGCGCTGAACCGGTGAAGAATCGGAACGAGGTCTTTTTTATTAGCGGTTACGAGTATTTCTTCGACGAATCTTTCGACCGTTTCTTTATCCTTGTAAAAAAGATAGTGCATCGAGCCGATCAGAAAACTCGTTAACTGTTTATTCAGCTCGATTACGGCGCTTTGCCGCGGATTTTGTTCGGCGTATTTCACGGTTTGCAGAATGTTCCATAAATCCTGCCGCAAAACTTTTGAACGCTCGTATTTAATTTGAAAAGACGGGAAGATTGCGTGCGGCTCGATGCTCGGTTCAAACAGTTGGGCGAAACTTATCAATGTCTGCTGAAAGCTGTCGTTGAGCAGCGCGTAGGAAGTTTCGATCTTGGCGTGAACCGAAGGCGCTGGACGAATCCCGACGACGCCGGTTAATTCCTGGTTATAAACTTTTTTCAGCTCGATCGAAGTCGTATAAGCGGCGGCATCGATTGACGCGAAAAGCGCGTTTTCCTGATTCGTGAAATGCAAAAGACGATTGTTAATGATGCCGAGCATTTCCTGAATCTGCTCGTAAACGCGCGCGAAGATCAGCAAAGTCGGTTTGAGCGGCTCGTCTTTTTCGAGCATTCGACCGACGACGCTCAGCCACTTTAAAATTTTCGCGTAATGCGGCAAAAGCGTTTGCAAATCGGATTGTTCGGCAAACGAAGGTTTTGTAAAAACCTCGCGTAAATGTTCGGGCAAAAATTCTTCGCCCGATTTTTCCGCAGTTTTTATAAGTCGCTCGAAAACATCGCTTGATTTTAGCCGTTCGCTTAAAAACGCGCTCCAAGCTGTCCATTCGCCGAGTCGCAAAGGCGACGCGCGAAGCAAGCCTTCGTTGAGCAAAATCGCATCCTTCAAAACAACCGAAAGCTTGTAAGTATCTTCTGCCGTTAAAGCGGATTCTCTTCTCGACGAACCGGAAGCGTCGCCGGAATCGCGTTCGACGTCTTCATCCGGCGACGGTTTATTTTTCGGCAAATCCTTGCCGTGCTGAAAATTCAGCTTCGAACAAAGCAAAAGCGTCGAATGAGTCAGGCGAAATTCTTTTGTCCAATCGCGTGTCGCGGCGTTTGAGCGGCTTTCATCGGTAAACGAATGGTTGCGTATGTTTAGAAAGCTCTCAAGCCCTGAAAGCCACAGTCCGAGCTCGAAAACCGCATCGCTCGGCGCGCTTGCGGGCGAAACAAGTATGCCTGCGTCGTCGAAATCATCGGGCGCAGTGGTTTGGGCGGTATTATTTGCTGAAAATTGGGTGATAACGGCTTCCAAGACGGGATTTTCCTCGCTAGAAATATCTTAATTTTAAGCGGCGAGTACGGAAAACATTCCGTTACTTAATTTATACATTGCGAGAGCGGTTTTTGGCAATAAAAAAAGTCAGGTTGTCGTTAAAGGATTTTTTTTCCCGCGTGTTTTCGGCTCGGTTTGTATTTTGCGCTTATTCTCTGTATATTCGGTTTTCTTTTCGATTTGCAGACGCGAAAAAAATGAACGCAAACAAATTTCAAATTCTGGCAGCGACCGGAAATCCCGGAAAAATAAAAGAGCTTAAAGAGCTTCTAGCCGATTTGCCGGTGGAATTATTAAACTTGAAAGATTTTCCCGGCGTTCGAGAAGTCGAGGAAACCGGCAGCACTTTTGCCGAGAATGCCGCTTTAAAAGCAAAAGGCTACGCGCGGCAAACCGGACTTTACGCGCTCGCCGACGATTCGGGTTTGGAAGTTTCAGCGCTCGGCGGCGCGCCCGGCGTTTATTCGGCGAGATATGCCGGCGAAAATGCGGGCGAGCGGGAAAAGATCGAAAAGCTTCTCGAAGAAATAAGCGGCGCGAAAAGCGATAACCGCAGCGCGCGCTTCGTTTGCGCAATGGCGATTGCCGCCCCTGACGGCGAGATTATATTCCTTGCGGAAGAACGCTGCGAAGGCGCAATCGCTTTCGCAGCGCGAGGCGCGAACGGTTTCGGTTACGATCCCGTATTTATTCCGTCCGGTTTCGATAAAACTTTCGGCGAGCTTCCCGATGAAATTAAGCGGAAAATCAGTCATCGCGCGCTCGCTTCAATAAAAATAATTCGGTATTTACGCGATTTTATCGATATTTGACTTGACCCGCCGAATTTTCGCCTGTAAAATTCGGCACTTGAATATGTTTCTTGTATGAAACTTAATTTAGGCGGGGCGTAGCACAGCCTGGTAGTGCGCTCGGTTTGGGACCGAGAGGTCGGATGTTCGAATCATCTCGCCCCGACCAACATTTTTTTGATTGGTTTGACAGCCTTGTGAAGTTTGCGGCGGCGGTGCAAACAAATCTTTTAAGTCAAATATTATTAATATTTCAGGAAAAATTTGGAGGATAGGATTAAAATTATGGCAACAACAGCAACAAAGCGTCTGACGCAGACAGAAATCGTCAATCAATTGGCGGAAACATCGGGATTGAAAAAAACTGATGTAAAAGGCTTGTTCGATGCTCTGGCAAACCTGGCATCCGATGAAGTGAAAAAGAACGGTGAATTTACACTTCCCGGATTCGGAAAATTGGTTAAAGCTACCCGCAAAGCACGCGAAGGTCGCAATCCGGCGACCGGCAAACCGATCAAGATTCCGGCAAAAACAACCGTTAAATTCCGTCTCGGCAAGGCGATGAAAGATGCCGTCGGCGAATAATTGTTAATAGATTTTTTATTTTTTTGAAAGACCGGTAAATCAAAAGTTTACCGGTCTTTTTCGTGCTCGCGCGGTTTGAGAAATAAATCACAAAATGCAAAAAAAACCGTGACAAAACCTTAATAATTTGTTAAGATTTCATTAAAAAGTTGAATCGCTAACTACCGATTATTCATCATACAGTATCTTTTAGGTTGAAATTTTCAAATATTTTTTTTGGAAAAGTTAGTATTTTTTACTTTTCCGGTAGTCGATTGTTTCTAATGAATCGGCTACCGAAGATCAAGGGGAAATATTTTGAAGGAGAATATATATAAAGTGGCAGCAGCAGCTAAAGCAGTAACGTTACAAGAAAGAATTTTACAGATCGACCATATTCAAGCGCGTCGTTTTGCAAAATTATCAGGTCCGACAATGGAGATCGCAACCGAAGGCATCATCAGACATCTTCGCGCTTGTGCTCGAATGGACGTCAACCCTGACGCATCAGCAGTTCGAGAAATAATTGACGATGCATTAAACGGCAGAAGAGTTTTTGCCGAAACGTCAAATGATTTACTCGCCGCCTAAGACTAGCAATTATATTTATTTAGCAATATTATTCGAGACCGCCGAAACAGGCGGTCTTTTTTTATGTCAGGATTTGCCGGCGCTTGTTTTGCCGGAAAAAGGCGCGTATTCTTCAGAAGTTCCCGGCGTTCGGCGTTCGCCTTTGGACAGTAGAGTTTAAAGTCGGATAAAATCAAGCCGAGGAGAATTTACGAGTTATGAGTTTGAAAGAAACAATAGTCAGCGATTTAACCGCCGCGATGCGCGCAAAAGACGCCGATCGTCTTTCCACTTTAAGAATGGTTAAAGCGAATTTAATGAACCGGCAAATTGAAAAGGGCAGCGAATTGACCGACGAGGAAGTGACGAAAGCGCTGCAAAGCCTCGTCAAGCAGCGGCGAGATTCGGTCGAGCAATACGAGAACGCCGGGCGCGCGGAACTTGCCGAAAAAGAGCGGGCGGAAATATCATTTATCGAATGTTATCTGCCGCAAAGCGCCAGCGCGGAAGAAATCGAGCAGGCTGTAGCCGATGCGATTCGGGAAACAGGAGCTTCAACGGTCAGAGATATGGGCGCGGTAATGAAAGCCGCTCTCGCAAAGCTTGCCGGAAAAACCGCTGACGGCAAAATCGTCAGCGAAACGGTCAAAGCTAAATTACAAAGCTAAATTACAAAGCTAAACCACAAAGCTGTAAAACAAACTTAAAGAAAATCTCAAACAAGGAAAATTCAATATTATGATTAAAAATAAAGGTTTGAAAGTATTATTGATGACGCTGGTTCTGATTTCTCTGGCAAGCGATGCGCTCGCGCAAACCAACATTAAATTTGCGCGCGGGCGTAATTCGGCGACCGTCAAAGGCTCGATCGACAAAAACGGGGCATTGCGCTACACGGTCGAGGGCAAAGCCGGACAAACCATTTTGGTGACCGTCAAATCCGGCAACGATCAGGTGATTGCCGGTGTCGAAGGCGTCGGGCAGGGACAAACCGTCACGGGAAAACTTCAATACGACGGCAGTTATATTATTGAATTACAAAACGGCGGAAACGCGACCAATTACGCGATGACCGTAACGATCAGGTAGAAGGCTTTTAACGATCTTAAAAATCGCGGAACGAGTTACGCAAAAGGAAAAGCAGGGCGAATTTAATAAAAACGCCCTGCTTTTTTTATTTAACCGAAAATATTCCGCACTTTATCAATAAAAGACTCATCCTGAAAATCGCTGTCTTCGACTTCTGCCAGCTGTTCGAGCAGTTTGCGCTGCTCTTTTGTCAAAGTTTTCGGCGTGATAAGCGTGGTCGCGACAAACAGATCGCCTTTTCCGCGCCCGCCTAATGCCGGCATACCCTGCGATTTTATACGAAAAACGGTTCCGGTCTGCGTTCCAGCCGGAATTTTCAAATCTTCTTCGCCGTCAAGCGTTTTGACCTTAATTTCCGCGCCGAGCGCGGCTTGCGCGAACGTTATCGGCACGGCGGAATACAAATTCGAGCCCTGGCGTTCAAAAATTTCGTGTTCGGCAACGTGAATAACGACGAAAAGATCGCCGCTCGGTCCGCCGTTGACGCCCGATTCGCCTTCGCCCGTAACGCGCAGGCGCGAACCGGTTTCGACGCCCGCCGGAATTTTAACTTCCAGTATTTTTTCTTTTTCGACGCGCCCGCCGCCGCCGCATTTTTTACAAGGATTGCGGATTATCTGACCGCGCCCGGAGCAGTTCGGGCAAGTGCGCATAACGCTGAAAAAGCCCTGCTGGTAACGAGTTTGCCCGCTTCCCTGACACGTTATGCAGGTTTCGGGCGAGCTTCCCTTTTCCGTTCCTTTTCCGGCGCATTCGTCGCAGGTTTCAAGACGCGGAATGCTTAATTTTTCTTCCTTTCCGCCGGCTGCTTCTTCGAGCGTGATTTCCAGGTCGTAACGCAAATCCGCGCCGCGCTGAACGCTTGCACGCCGGTTGCCGCCGCCTGCGCTTCGCCCGCCGAACATATCGCCGAAACCGAATAAATCGAAAATATCTTCGATATTGGAAAATCCCGGATCGAAGCCCGCGCCGCCGCTGCCCGCGCCCGCCGCCGCGTGTCCGAAACGATCGTAAGCGGCGCGTTTTTGCGAATCCGACAAAACCGAATAAGCTTCCGCCGCTTCCTTAAATTTCTCTTCCGCTTCCGGGTTATTCGGATTTTTGTCGGGGTGAAACTGAATCGCAAGCTTGCGGTAAGCGGTTTTGATTTCCGTATCCGCCGCCGTTCGCGAAACGCCTAAAACTTCGTAATAATCTCTTTTAGCCATAAATCGGTTAAAAATTCAAAGTTTAAGAATGAATAAAAATAACTTTGAATTGCGTATCTTAAATTTTGAACTTTATAAAAAATTTTGAAATTTATAAATTTGAACTTTATAAATTAAGAACGTCAGCCCAAACTATTGAACTGACGTATATTTAATTTTGCGACATTGCGTGATTTTTCTCAAGCTGTCAGCCCGATTCTGAAACTTCATTTAAGCCATCGCCAGCATCGATTCGGTCAATTTAGCGGCGATTTCTTCGACTCGCGCCAAAGCGTTTTTTACTTCGTCGATGTCTTCAGAATTCAGAGCTTCTCCGGCTTCGCGCAAAACGCCGTTATATTCCTGCTGCTGTTCGAGCGGAAAAGATCTGCCGAATTCGCTCATAGCGCGCGCCGTGTTTTTAAGCAGCGAATCGAGACGGTTTTTCTGCACGATCATTTCCTTGAGCCGCATATCGTGTTCGACGGAATTTTCCGCTTCCATAATCAAACGTTCTATTTCGTCGGGAGCAAGACCTGACGAAGGCGTAATCTGCATGGCGTGTTCGAGACCGGTCATTTTATCTTTTGCCGAAACGCTGACGATGCCGTTGGCGTCAACTTCAAAACCGACGTCAACCTGCGGAACGCCGCGCGGCGCGGGCGGAATGCCGATCAGCTCGAATTTACCAAGACTTCGATTCGCATTGGCGATTTCGCGTTCGCCCTGCAAAATATGAATTTCAACCGATTGCTGATTATCGACGACCGTCGTAAAAGTCATCGTGTTTTTTAGCGGAATGGTCGAATTGCGTGAAATCAGCTTGATAAACAAACCGCCGCGCGTCTCGAGTCCGAGGCTGAGCGGTAAAACGTCGAGCAAAACAATATCTTTCACGTCGCCGGTTAAAACGCCGCCCTGAATCGCCGCGCCCATTGCGACTACTTCGTCCGGATTTATTTCCGCCGAAGGTTCCTTGCCGAAAACTTCCGTAACGGTGCGCGAGATAATCGGAGAGCGCGTTTGCCCGCCGACGAGAATGACTTTATCGATATCGGATGTTTGCAGTTTTGCGTCCCAGAGCGCTTTTTGACACGGCTCGACCGTCGATTCAGCCAGGTCGAGCACGAGTTCTTCAAATTTATCGCGCGTCAGGACCGTATTAATGTGTTTCGGACCGCTTTGATCGGCGGCGATAAACGGCAGGTTGATCGTCGTTTCGGTCACCGAGGAAAGTTCGCATTTCGCGCGTTCGGCGGCTTCTTTCAAACGCTGCAAAGCGAGTTTGTCTTCCTTTAAATCGACGCCGTTCTCTTTTTTAAAGTCTTCGACAAGCCAGTTGATCACGCGCTGATCGAAATCCTCGCCGCCGAGAAACGTGTTGCCCGAGGTGGAAAGAACTTCAAAAACACCGTCATTAATTTCAAGAATTGAAATATCGAAAGTTCCGCCGCCGAGATCGTAAATCGCTACTTTTTCAGTTTTGTTTTTGCCGAAACCGTAAGCGAGCGCGGCGGCGGTCGGCTCGTTGATAATCCGCTCGACTTCCAGACCGGCGATTTTTCCGGCATCGCGCGTCGCCTGCCGCTGCGCGTCGTCAAAATAAGCCGGAACCGTTATGATCGCTTCGGTAATCCTATCGCCTAGAAATTCTTCAGCCGCGAGTTTCAAGCGCTGCAAAACGATCGCCGAAATCTCCGGCGGACTGTATATCCGGTCGAGTACGCGAATATGCGCGTCGCCGTTCGGCGCTTCGACAATCTCGAAAGGCACGTTTTCGCGTAATTTTCTGACTTCCGGCGAATTGTATTTGCGCCCGATCAATCGTTTCACGGCAAATAACGTGTTAGCCGGATTTGTGACAGCCTGCCGCTTTGCGATCTGCCCGACCAGTCTTTCGTCCTTGTCTGTAAATCCGATTACCGAAGGCGTCGTTCTGCCGCCTTCCCGGTTGGAAATTATCTGAACCGCTCCGCCTTCGAGAACCGAGACGCAGCAGTTGGTTGTTCCTAAATCTATTCCGATAACTTTGCTCATATTTTTATTTAATGCGGGTGCGTTTTGTGAAGATATAAATCAGGTTATTCCGTTTCGAATATTATTTCATCTGTATTTTCGGTTTCATTTTCTTCGACAACAGCGCTCTCACGCGGCTGAACTGCGGCGGCGACCTTGACCATCGAAGGGCGAATCACGCGATTGCCGATTCGATAGCCGCGTAAAAGCTCGGTTGAGATGGTATTCGGCGGAAAATTTCCCGTTTCTTCGATAGCGACCGCTTCGTGATAATGCGGGTCAAACGGCTCGCCGACAGATGCGATCAGGGAAACGCCCATTCCCGATAAAACTTCATTCAGCTGCTGGTTAACCAGGTAAATCCCGTGAAAAAACTGCTGAAACTCTTTTGCCTTTTCGTCAGCCGCATCGTTCGCAAAATCCAGAGCGCGGTTCAGATTATCCAAAACCGGTAAAATCTGCGTCGCTAAATTGTTAATTTGACTGGCAAACGTTTCCTGCCTTTCGCGCTCGGTTCGATTTTTGTAATTTTCAAAATCTCTCTGTCGCCGCCGTGAACTTTCGTAAATTTCGTCGCGCTCGATTTCCATTTTCGCCAGCTGAGTTTTTAAACGGGAAATTTCGTCTTCGAGCTCGGAAAATGTTTTGCTGTTCGGGAAAACCGGACTAAAAAAATCTGCGGCTGGCGCCGTTTCATTTTGAACCGGTAATTTTACGTGCGCGAACTCGGTGATGCCGGTTTCGGCAAAATCCGAATCGCCGATTTCGATCACCAGATCGGACGAAATATGCAAATCCTTTTCTTTGGCTTCGAGTTCTTTAATAAAATCGTCAACCGAAATAGGCTCGTCGGCTTCGATTTCTTCATTGAAATCTTCTGTATTTTGTAAATTTTTATTGGAAATCATTAGAGATTCGCCTTGGTTTTTGGTGTTAGTAACTAATTATTGGAGAGTTCTTTAGCCATCATTTTTTCGAGGATGCGCGCAACGTAGCTGACGATTGAAATCATGCGCGCGTATTCGATTCTGGTCGGTCCTAAAACGCTCAAAGTTCCGACAGCCGAACCGTTTCCGAGACGATACGGAGCCGTGATGAGCGTGCAGTTTCGCAAAGAAGGCGCGGAATTTTCGCTTCCGATGGTAATCTGCACATTACCTTTTGCGGATTTGTCGCGCGTTACGCATTCATTTAAAATCTGCAAAAGACGAGATTTTTCGCCGATCGTGCTGAGCAATTCGCGCAGACGTTCGAGGTCCGCAAAATCGCTTTTTGTAAGAATATTCGGCGTTCCGTCGACGTAAACTTCGCCGAGCCGGTCTTCTTCGTCCTCGATGCTTTCGGAACAAAGAATTACAGCCGTTTGCAGCAATTTGTCGAAAAGCGTTTTTTCTTCGTGCATCAGGCGCAGAATTTCGGCGCGAATTTCCGACAGGCTTTTGCCGCCGAATTCCGCATTCAGATAACGCGCCGCGCGTTCGAGTTCTTCTTTGATAAAAGGCACTTTCAGACGAATAATTTTGTTGTGAACGATATTCGGCGCCGAAACCAGCACGACCAGAACGCGGTTGTCCGACAAATTTACAAACTCGATATGCTGCAACCGATCGTTCGCGAGCGAAGGCGAAACGACTATGCCCACATTATTTGAAAGAGCTGAAAGAAGCTGCGACGTGCGTTCCATTACGCGATCCGGCGCTTCGGATAAATCTGAAGCGCTGAAACCGAATTCGTCGCCGATAACGCGCAGATCGTCGCTTGAAATGCTTAACACGCCGAGCAGATTATCAACGTAAAAACGATACCCCTTGTCTGTCGGAACGCGTCCGGCGGAAGTGTGCGGATGTTCGAGCAGTCCGAGATCTTCAAGCTCGCTCATCGCATTGCGAATCGTCGCCGCGCTCAAGCCTGAAGCGTTGGCAAACTTTTCGGCGATCGTTTTCGAGCCGACCGGTTCGCCGGTTACAAAATGTTCGTTGATAACCGCGGACAAGATTATCTGCCCGCGTGAATCGGGAAATTTAAAGCTATTTTCCGGCTTATAATGTGGATCACGAACAGACATTTTTTCTTTGGATTAGATGCACATCGCCGGACAGCGATATGCTTTGCTATTAAACGAATAGCATTTTACGGCTAAACCTGTCAAGAATATTTAGTTTAACCAAGATAAACATTTTTGTTGCGCTTAGAAAAGATTCGCGGTTTTTATTCGTCAAAACAGTTGATTTCTTTGCGCTTTTGAAAGCTTTACGGGAAAATCGTTTCTTTATGCCGGAAAATCTAGAACAAATAAAAAATTTTTACGAAGAAGCTTTTCGCGCCTACGCAAAAACTCAGCCGTCGCCGCAAATCGATGTTCGCTTTTACCCGTATATCGGTATTAATCACACGATTCGCGTTCGCGAAGGGAAAGTTTACGTTCGCATCGCCGAGATTTGCCGCGAAATGCCGCCGAATCCGCAGAAAGCTCTCGCTTATATTCTCGTCGCAAAGCTTTTGCGAAAAAAGGTTTCGCCCGATGCCCGGACGGTTTATACAAACTACGTAAAACGACAGGAAATCCGCGCGCAGGCGACGGAAAACAAACGCGCGCGCGGGCGAAAAATAATTTCTTCAGCCGAAGGCGATTTTTATAATTTAGAGGAAATTTTCGAGCGGTTAAATCGAACTTATTTTCAGGAAAAACTCCAGAAACCGGTTCTTTCCTGGTCTGCGCGAAAAACTTACCGCGTTTTAGGTCATCACGATTCGACGCACGAAACGATCATTGTCAGCAAATCCCTGGACAATAAGAAAGTGCCGGAATATGTGGTTGAATTCGTCGTTTTCCACGAGATGCTGCATATTTTTCATCCGACGGAACACCGCAACGGCAGGCGCTATAATCACACGCCGCAATTTCGCCGCAACGAACGCAAATTCGCCTATTTTACCCGAGCCGAAAACTGGATCGAGCAAAACATCAAACATTTGAAAAGACATGCGAAAAGAAAGTAGCCGCAAAAAAAGCAAAAAGTATCAGAAGTAAGAAATAGGACGCGGATTTGCACCGTTTCTCACCTAGCTTTTGCGACTTTCGTCTATCTTTTATTTCTCCATCTGCTCTAAAATCGTCCCGATCAAACCGAACGGCGAAATTGTTACGCGTTCGATCTGTTTTTCCTTAAAGCGCGTTTCGGTTAAAAAGTTCGTCGCGATGATCTGGTTTTCCGCTTTTAATTCCGTCAAAACTTTAACGATTTTCTGTGCCGAATCTTCGTCTTTCCCGAACGTGACGGCAACCGAGCGGCTTTCGTTAAAAAGTTTGTAAAGCGCGTTTTCGGTAAAA
>JAOAPX010000123.1 GCA_025463125.1 Acidobacteriota bacterium
ACTTCGCCCGAAACTTCGCGCCGCACGTAAAAACGCAGGTTTACTTCTTCGAAATTTATATGAAACGGAACCGGAACGCCCAGAACGCGCGTGTCTTGAAACATAAACGCGACTAGGCTGACGTAGCATTTTCCTTCGTGAAAATCCAGTTCCGTCCCGTTAGGTACAAATTCCTTCAAAAGCTCGGGCGAAATTTCATAGTTCGCCATCACCAAATCGTTCCATTTCGCCGTTAAAAATTTTCGCATCTGAAAAATTATGGAACCACGGATATTCACGGATTAACACGAATTTTTAAGATTTTACCTGGGTTTATTCGTCAGCATCGATGGTTAAATTTCTTACAAAATCAATCTTTTATCGACTGCGCGGCGCGTGATTCGCTCGCGGTCGAAATATTCGAGCAGCGGAATGGCGTATTTGCGCGAAATTCCGGCTAAATCCTTGAAAGCGGAAACGTCGATCAAACGATCCGGGGATTTTGCCGCGAAATCGCGAAGCCTTGTAATTAAAGCGTCAATCTCAGGTTTAATAAAATAAAATTCTTCGGTGATTTTGACGATCTCGCCGGAATTCAAAAACAATTGAAAAATTTTTCGCGCCGTTTCGCGGGTCGATTTCGTGTTTCTGATCGCTTCATTTAAAGCGTCTTCGAGTTTCGGAACTTCGAGTTTCGCCGTTTTATAAATATTGGCGAGTCGCTGGCGCAGCAGCTTTTCGTCGGCAGAAAGCTCCAGATTATGCGCGGCAAGGCGAACGATGTCTTTTTCAGCCGCGATCGTCTTGTCTTTTTCTAAATTAGTTAAAACGCTTTTGAAGATTTCCGGCGGCAGATGCGCGTAGATTTTCTCGCGCAGCGTTTCGCGCAAAATGCCGCGAGCGAGCGGTTCTTTTGCATGGAAAACTTCGATTTCCGCAAGCGTTTTCTGCTTTAGATTTTCGAACGGCGTGCGGGCGACGAAATACGCATTGGCTTCGACAACAGCTTTTCTTTCAACATTTGCCGCAAGCGCTTTTTGCAAAATCTCCGCCCGCCAGCCGGTTTGCGCCTGCAAATCCGAAAACATCGCGCCGCGCTCGCCGTAAGTTTCGAGAAAAATTTTCGCCTGCCTTGCCCGGTCGCCTTCGGCTTCGATCAGATTATGCAGATATTTCCTGATATTTTCGATATCTCTGCGCCTGTGTTTAGCGGCGGAATTATCCAGAACGCGCCCGCCGGCAATTGTGATTTGCGGCGAATAACTGCGCAGAATAAATCTCTCGCCCGGAACGCAAACGATTGGAATTTCAAGCCTTAACTGGACGAAATCTTTTTCGCCCGCCGCGATTTCGCTTTTTTCGTTGAGAACCTGAACGCGCCCGAGCGCTTCGATCGTCCCGACGTGGACGCGGACTCTCTGCCTTGTTTTCAGAGAGCGTTTCGCGTCTTTCAAAACCTCGATTTCGGCGTCGAAAATCTGCGCCGGACGCAAAGTGCCTTTGCTCGCCAAAACCATTCCGCGCTCGATCTCGGACTGTTCGACGCCGCCCAAATTAACGGCGGTTCGCTGTCCTGCGCGAGCGTTTTTGACGGGTTTGCCGTGCGTCTGCAAACCGCGAACGCGAACTTTTCTCGCCTGCGGAAGAATTTCCATCTCGTCCGCCTCGCTGATTTCGCCCGAAACCAAAGTCCCGGTCACGACCGCGCCGAAACCTCTGACGCTGAAACTGCGGTCGATCGGGAGCCTTGCGACGGTTTCGTTTTTTCGCTCCGGAATCCGGGCTGCCGTTTCGCGCAAAACTTGTTTCAATTCTTCGATTCCTTCGCCGGTTTTCGCGCTGACGGCGACGACTGGAGCGTTTTCGAGAAACGAATTTTCGACCAGTTCGGAAGCGTCGAGTTTGACGAGTTCGAGCAGCTCTTCATCGACCAGATCGGATTTCGTCAGCACGATCAAGCCGGTTTTCGTTTCCAAAAGGCGGCAAATCTCGAAATGCTCGCGCGTCTGCGGCATCACGCCTTCGTCGGCGGCAATGACGAGCAGCACAAAATCAATTCCGCTCGCGCCCGCCAGCATGTTTTTAACAAACCTTTCGTGCCCCGGAACGTCAACGAATCCAATGCGCGCGTCGCCCAGATCCAGCTCCGCAAACCCGATATCAATCGTAATCCCGCGCAGCTTTTCTTCGGGAAAACGATCGGCGTCAACACCCGTCAAAGCTTTTACAAGCGCTGTCTTCCCGTGGTCGATGTGTCCGGCTGTTCCGACGATTATGTCCATAAAAAGAAATTCCAAGTTTAACACCGTTCGGCATTAAACTTGGAATTCTGAAATTTTATTTCATTGAGCTTTATTCGACGATTTCAAACTCGACAAATTGTGTGGCGATCTGAGGTTTTTCTTTGGCTGTCTTATCTATTGCGATAATCTGCAAAATATAATTTCCAGCCGCCAAATTTTTTCCGAGCGTGACCGCGCTCGAAGATTGAATTCTCATTAAATCGGGTTGCCCTTCAATTTTCAGCGGAGCCGGATTTTCCTCATAAATCACTTTGCCGTCCAGAATCAAGCGCGTCTGCAATTCGATCTGACGACTTTGCTTCGGATTATAAATCATATAATCGTAGTAAAGAATCGTTCCGCGTTTAAACTGACGCAAAGTTGTATCGAGCAAAACGCTTCTTTGGCTGTTGTCGCGACTTTGTCCGAGCCTGATGTTTTGCCATTCATCAGGTGTGAAATTGTCCAAAATGATATTGGAAAGCACCATTCGTTTTTTTATATCGGGAACTTCTATAAATTGCGAAACGGAGCCAATCGCCTGTGTGGCGGTATCACGCAGAGCGATGCGAAATTGGTATGCGCCCGATTTTTTAACAGGCATGGAAATCGTGTAAACGAAACCGTTTGTCAGCATGTTTTGATAAATTTTTTCCGGTACTTCGATAGTATAATTTTTTGATAATCGATTAATCGGAATACCATTGTCGCCGAAAGTCATTGCTACAAGGTCAAAGTTGGCTTTTCTATTTTCATTGGCTTCCTGCGAAAACTTCAAATCTTTTGTATCAATATAAACCAAGGTGTTAATGGTATTGCCTTCTTTGGCGTCATTCTGAAAAACCGGGTAAAGATTCAAATTGATACCGCTTGAGCCAAATGGCGAGGTTAGGGCATTTATTAATTTTTGCTGCGGAGTTTGCGCGACCGTTTGAATTTTTTCGTCCGTTACGCTGAAGAAGCCGCTTCGATAACGAATCTTTAAACCGGGACGAGCAACTTTCACTTCCAGTTTGTTGAATTTATTTTTCTTCGGATCGAAAGTTTCTTCATCCGGCTGATATCCGAGTAGATAATAACTGCTTTGGTCGTTTACCACCCTTTTCAGCCCAACGTTGAGGTCATTTTGATTAATGAATGGAAAGCCGCCCGTTTCATATGAAAGATAACGCAAGCTCATTTGCATATCTCGAGAATCATCACTACGACTTTGTAAAAGCGCTCCTCCTGCAATAATGTCCGGTATGTCGTCTTCGGCACTAGCCATTCCCGGCACCCATAAACCACGCGGGTCCATTGCGTAAATAACAACCGAAGAGCGATTTGCCATATCGGCTAAAACACGCATAGAATCCAGAATCTGGTTCGGTTTGTTGTCGGAAGTCAATGCAAAACCTTCCGAAAAAAATACCGCTGCTTTTCTTCCAGGTAAATCTTTCATTCCGCGAATCACATAGCTTAACGCCCCGAGTGAACCGACCGAAAAGTTATCATTACGAAATTCATTAAGCTGTTTTTCCAATAATTTTTCTTCTTTATTGCCGGCAGGATTTCGGTAGCTTCCGTCTGCTTTCTTTACTCCTGCTAACTCGTCTTTATGACTTTGTTCAATCGGCGCGAAAAGACTTATTCCGCCTCTGCCTTGCGGGTTCCAGCGCAGTTTATTAATTACTGCGAATAACTGACGTTTATCCGAAGTAAAAGATTGCAGCGCGCCGATGCCGCTGCCCGTCCGAATGATCGCGACCAGATCGCCTTCCTGCATCTGTTCATTGATAAACTTTCTCAGAGATTGCTGAACTTTGGGAACGTTTTCGAACGCAATTCCTAAATCAT
>JAOAPX010000125.1 GCA_025463125.1 Acidobacteriota bacterium
CAGCTTACTTTCCGACTTTGCGCGAATACTCGATTCATTACGGCTTGACCAACGAAAGATTGAATCTCGCCAAACCGGACGCCATCGTGCTTCATCCGGGACCGATGAATCGAGGCATCGAAATCGCTTCCGAAGTCGCCGACAGCTCGCGCTCGCTGATTCTGGATCAGGTAAAATACGGCGTCGCCGTCAGAATGGCGGTTTTGTATTTAGCGACCGGCGGAAATCCCGGCAATGTTTGAAACAATTACCTTGTATCGCCCGGTCGACAAAAACGAATAGCTTTGATCGAAGCGAGCCGAGATTAAAATTTCAAAAAGAAACAAGCTTTTGTAGATTATGAAGTCGAAGTAAAGGCAAATAAATGCGGGTGGTTTTATTTGCCTTTAGAAAATTATCGGGAAGAAATAGAAAATTAGATGAAACTTTTAATTGCGAACGGTCATTTAATCGACCCTTTTGGACAGGAAAATACGGGAATGAACGTTTTAATCGAGGACGGGAAAGTCGTCGGATGGTTAAGACAAAACGAAGCCGCGCCGGAAGACGCGGAGATTTTCGACGCCAGCGGATTGCTCGTCGCGCCGGGATTTATTGATTTGCACGTGCATCTGCGCGAGCCGGGACAGGAACATAAAGAGACGATCAGTTCGGGCTGCGCGGCGGCGGTCGCGGGCGGCTGGACGAGCGTTTGCCCGATGCCGAACACGTCGCCGATCAACGATAACGCGGCGATTACGCGTTATATGATCGAGCAGGCGGAACGCGCGGGACTGGCGAACGTTTTTCCCGTCGGCGCGATTACGAAAGAATCGAGCGGATTTGAGCTTGCCGAGATGGGCGAGATGAAAGCGGCGGGCGCCGTCGCCGTGTCGGACGACGGGCGACCTGTGCCGAACGCCGGGATGATGCGCCGCGCGATGGAATACGCGAAGGATTTCGATTTACCGGTCGTCGATCACTGCGAAGACAAATCGCTTTCGTCGGGCGGCGTGATGAACGAAGGAAAAATTTCCCTTCTGCTCGGTTTAAAGGGAATGCCCGCTCTGGCTGAAGATCTCGACGCCGTGCGCGATATTATTCTTGCCAAAGAAACCGGGGCGCATATACACATCGCTCATATTTCGACAAAAGGCGCGATCGAAGCCGTTCGCCGCGCTAAAAACGAGGGAATAAACGTGACCTGCGAAGTTACGCCGCATCATTTTACCCTGACCGACCGCGAGGTCGAAGGCTACGACACGAACACGAAAATGTCGCCGCCGCTTCGCTCGGAAGAACATCTCGAAGCGATTCTCGAAGGCTTGAAAGACGGCACGATCGACGCCATCGCGACCGATCACGCGCCGCATCACGCCGATGAGAAAGCGCTCGAATACGACCGCGCGCCGTTTGGAATTACAGGGCTTGAAACCGCCGTCGGGCTCGCTTTCGACGAGCTTGTGCATAAAGGCATCGTTGATCTGGTTCGTCTCGTCGAACTTTGCTCGGTCAACCCGGCGCGCATTTTCCGTCTGAAAAATCGAGGCACGCTCGTCGCAGGCTCGATCGCCGACGTGACGATTCTCGACCCGGATTTAAATTGGACTTATAAAAATTCGGATTCGAAATCGAAATCGAAAAATTCCCCGTTCGATAACCGGAGCTTTAGAGGGGCGGCTGTCGCGACGATTGTCGGCGGAAAAATCGTTTACCGGCGGTGATATTTGTATTTTTTTCCGGTAAATTGTACAAATAATAACGTTTTCTATTTTATTTGAACTTGGGGGAAGACAAACAATGGAATGGCTGGCTGATCCTGCGGTATGGATTGCTTTTGCAACCTTAGCGCTTTTAGAGCTTGTTTTAGGAATCGACAATATTGTTTTTATATCAATTCTCGCGGGCAAGCTTCCCGCCGAGCAGCAGGCGAAAGCGCGATACATCGGGCTCGCTCTCGCGCTTCTTATGCGCGTGATACTGCTTTTTTCACTGACATGGGTAATCGGTTTGACCGCGCCGCTTTTTACGGTTTTCGGTCAGGAAATTTCCGGGCGCGATCTGGTTCTTTTAATCGGCGGATTGTTTTTAATCGCTAAAAGCACGCACGAAATTCACGGTTCGCTCGAAGGCGAAGAAGGACATAAAGCAACGAAAACCTACGCTTCGTTCGGCAGCGTGCTCGTGCAAATCGCGCTGCTCGACATCGTTTTCTCGCTCGATTCGGTCATCACGGCAGTCGGGATGGTCGACCGCATTGAAATTATGATTGCGGCGGTCGTCGTGTCCATCGCGTTTATGATGGCTTTCGCCGGAACGATCGGCGCTTTCGTCCAAAAACACCCGACCGTCAAAATGCTCGCTCTTTCTTTTCTGCTGCTAATCGGGGTAACCCTGATCGCGGAAGGCTTTGACCAGCACATTCCGAAAGGCTACATTTATTTCGCGATGGCGTTTTCGGTACTGGTCGAATTTCTGAATTTGCGCCTGCGCAAGAAATCAGAGCCGGTGCAATTGCATAACCCATACACGAGCGAAGGCGATGTTAATACGGTTAAAATATAAATAGAACATAAAACGGTTCTTGCAAAAGACGGTTTTAGGACCGTCTTTTTTAGTCTGAACTGCTTTCAATTAATTTTTACAAGTTTAATCAAATAATATGAAGAATTTAATTTTATCAGTTTTATTTACGGCAGTTATCGCCGCTTCGGCGAATGCCCAGGCACCTTTCAAACAAATTGATTTCAAAAATTTCACTTTCGAGCCGCTGTGCGCTCCCGAAGAAACAAGCAAAATAACGGTTAAAGACGGCGAGTTTTTCGAAGAAAAAGAAGTCGACGGTTTTACAGAGCGTTTTTTCTTTAAGGTTGTCGCAGCCACTTACGGCGATTTGAACGGCGACCGGAAGGATGAAGCGATTATTTTAAGTTACTGCAATACGGGCGGTTCGGGCAGTTTCTACGAGGGCTTCGTTTACGGGATAAAGCGCGGCAAGCCTGTTTTGCTGGCGCGCATCGAAGGCGGCGACAGAGCTTACGGCGGTTTGCGCGAAGCGAGAGTGGAAAACGGATTACTCGTTGTCGAGAGAAACGATGCCGGTGAAAACGGCGCTTCGTGCTGCCCTGAATTTGCCGTTACCACCAGGTACAAATTAAGCGGCAAAGAACTTGTTGAAACAGGCAAAACCGACCGCCGCGAGCTTTATCCGAAACAGCGCGTAACTTTTGCCAAAGGCGCTTCGGGTTCAACTTTCAAAGTAACGATTCCAGCCGGCGAAATTAAACGCTTCGTCGTCGGCGCGCGAAGCGGGCAAACGCTGACCGCTTCGGTCGGAAGCGATAAAGCTTCGATCAGATTGCTCGAAGACGTTGATGTTACGGAAGGAATCAATAAGTTTCTGGCGCGGCTGCCGAAGAACGGCGATTACGCGATCGAAGTTCAAAATCTTGCCGAGACGGATTTGGAAGTAACGGTCAATATAAAAATAAAGTAATTATAAATGAACGCGGGCAGAAGCTTCGCGCCCCAACAAACAAAGTTGACTTTATTCGAAGTCATAGTAAATTATTTACTATCTTTATTTTTAGCCGCCTTCTATATTCCGTTATGTCAAAAAACTGGTTTTTTCTTCTTTTGCTGCTCAGCGTTACGCTTTCGCCCGTCAAATTTTCACTTGCTCAAACAACAAAAACCTACGATTTGCTGATAACTAACGCGCGAATCGTCGACGGCGCGGGCAATCCATGGTTTCGCGGTTCGATTGCCGTGCGGGACGGGGTGATCGTTAAAGTCGGGCGCATTGAAAACGCGGCGGCGAAACAAACGATCGACGCGAAAAATCAGATCGTCGCGCCGGGTTTTATAGACGTTCACGGTCACGTCGAAAACATTTACAACAATCCGAATGCGGAAAATTTCATCAGGATGGGCGTCACGTCGCTCGTCACCGGAAACTGCGGCGGCTCGACGACCGATGTCAAAGGATTTCTGGAGCGACTTAACGAAAAACCGATTGCCGTCAATCTCGGCACTTTGATTGCTCACGGTTCGGTTCGCTCGAAAATAATGGGCTTGGACAATCGCGCCCCGACCGTTGAAGAACAAATAAAAATGAACGCGCTTGTCGAGCAGTCGATGAAAGACGGCGCGCTCGGACTTTCAACCGGGTTGATATATCTGCCCGGAACGTTCGCTAAAACCGAGGAAGTCGTGGAGCTCGCGAAAGTCGCCGCAAGACACGGCGGCGTTTACGCGACGCATATGCGCGACGAAGGCGAAGAAGTGGTAAAAGCAATCGAAGAAAGCATCAGAATCGGCGAACTCGCAAACATCCCGGTCGAAATCTCGCATTTTAAAATCTCCAGCAAACGACTATGGGGAAAAAGCCCGGCGACGATCGGCTTGGTCGAGGCGGCTCGCCGGCGCGGGTTGAGCGTGACGATCGATCAATACGCTTACACGGCGTCTTCAACTTCGCTCGATTCGCGGATGCCGAGCTGGGCAATCGCGGGCGGGCGCGAAGAAGGCAGAAAGCGCCTGGCGGATAAAACGATTCGCGAAAAAGTTGTCAAAGAAATAAAAGAAGATCTCAGGAAAAAAGATTTCAAAGACTTCAGCTTTGCATACGTCGCCGAATATCGCGCTAATCCCGCGTACAACGGAAAAAACATTGCGGAAATCACGCAAATCGCCCGCAATTCGAAAAAACTCGATGAGCAAATCGAACAGATTATTGAAATGTATGAAAAAGGCGGCGCTGGAATGGTTTACCGCGTGATGAGCGAAGACGACGTGCGGAATATTATGCGCCAGCCGTTTACGATGATCGCTTCCGATTCGAGCGTTCGCGATTTCGGCAGCGGTTTCCCGCACCCGCGCGGCTACGGCAACAATGCCCGCGTTCTCGCCGGGTATGTCCGCGAAATGAAAGTCATCACGCTCGAAGACGCGATCCGCAAAATGACTTCCCTGCCGGCGCAGACTTTCGGATTAAAAGACAGGGGCTTGATCCGCGAAGGATTTGCCGCCGATCTTGTGATCTTTGACGAAAACACGGTCGCCGACAAATCGACTTTCGAACAGCCGCATCAATATTCCGAGGGCTTCTCGTCGATCATCGTCAACGGCAAACTCGTTTTCGACGGCGCGAAAATGACCGGCGAATTACCCGGCGCCGCGCTTCTGCTGAATAAATAGACAAAGCAAATAAATTTCAACCTTGGAAAACAAGTAAATTATGAGCCCCAAAAATCTAAAAATCGCCGGTAACCTGGCGCTGTTTTTATCGGCTATCGTAACGATCTTAGCGATGCTGAACGCGAATGCATGGTCGCTCGATCCGGGCGGAATCCCGTTTATTGTCTGGGCGATTTCACCGTATTTTTGTTTTATGTCGGCGTATCTTTTGCTGCGTCGATTCTCGTTTCTTTCGCGAACGGCTTTGATTTTCTTCGTCGTGTCGTTTTTAATGCTAGTTTTTACGCTTTTGGCGTACGTCGGGACGCTCGGAGACGATTCTTCAAGTTACGCGCTGATTTTTGTATTCATGCCGCTCTACCTGTACATCGGAAGCTTTTTCCTGTTCGGTCTGGGCTTGGTTTTGTCTCTCTTGTTCAAATCTCCGAAAAGCGAAAATATTTAACCACTCGCACGGAATAAAATACGCTTTTCTTTTAGGTATCTCGCGGGCAAATCCGTCTTACACGGGCAAATCCACTATTTTTAATTAACTGTAACTTTTGTAGTCTTTATTTTCAGCCGCGCCTGTGAAAAGGATTGTTCCGCCTGTTTTAACATTTTCGAATCGGGAAAATTCGTTTTCAGCTTTTCGAGGCTTTTGCCCGCTTCTGCGAGATTATTTTTTCTAAGATTCGCTTCAAAAATGTTGTATTCGATCATTTCCGCGTTTTCGCTTTGCGGAAACTCGTTTTGCAGCGTTTCGAAATAAACGAGCGCTTCGGTCGATCTGCCGTGTTTTAATAAATCCGTGGCTAAGCGATAAAGCACGTCTTTTCTTTCTGCTTTTTTTACTTTTTGATTTTCGAGCCTGAGAATGCGCTTGAAAACGTCCGTGCTCAAAGCGTATAAGTTTTTTTGCGAATAAAAGGCGGCGAATTCATAAAAAGCCGCGCCGTCGTTCGGGTCTTTTTCCAGCATATCGCCCGCGTTTTTCAGCAAAGCGAAATCCTTCGGAAACGCCGAAGCCTTCGCGATTATCACGCGGTCGCCGTTTTGCCCGAAACCCATATGAGAATCGAGCCCGACGCCCCACGAATCCGTAAAAACAACGGTCGGAAAGCCTTCGACCCGAAACCGTTTCGCGATGAGCGGAGCTTTTTCGCCGTCGATTTTGACGCTGACGAATTGCTTTGAAAGCTCTATGACATCGGCTCGCGTCCAGAAATTAAGATCCATCCGGCGACAAACGCCGCACCATTCGGCGGTAAAATCGAGCAGCAAAGGTTTTCCGGTTTGCCGGGCGATTTTTTCGGCTTCGGCGAAATTTTTCACCCAATCGACTTGCCGCGCGCTCGCCTGCGAAACAAAAAAGAGCAGCGCCATTGTCAATAAAAATATCTTTGCCATCATAAAGATTCTGCGTAATTTACCGCTTTCGATCAAGCTTTTTATTCGTTATTCAAACTTTATACCTGAGACAAACTCGATTCTCGCGCTGCCGTTCGGGTGCCAGAAATTTAATTTATATGCGTGCAGACACATTCTTTCAAACGGTTTTCCGCCGTATTTGACATCGCCCGTGATCGGGTAACCGACGTGTGCGAGATGTATTCGCAATTGATTTGTTCTGCCCGTGACCGGTTCGAGCTCGAGCAAGGTTCTCGTTTCGTATCTTTCCTTTACACGGAAATTTGTGATCGAATCTTTTCCGCCGGTTTTGATATTCCAGATTTTTTCTTCTTCAAACCGCCCGATCGGAGCTTCGATCGTTCCCGAATCTTCTTTTACAAGCCCGTCAACCAGAGCGTAATATCTTTTTTCAACTAATTTGCGCTGAAAATGGCTGCATAAAATCCTGTGTGAGCGAGCCGTTTTACCGATGACCATCAAACCCGACGTATCTTTATCGAGACGATGAACCAATCCGGCGCGAAAATGAGTCAGGGCGGCTTCTGTGCCGCCGGTTTTATTTTCGTTCAAATAAAAAGCGAGCGCGTTCAGCAAAGTTCCTTTGCGAACCTTAAGGGTCGGGTGAACCAGAATGCCCGCAGGTTTATTGATAATCAGAATTTCCTCGTCTTCGAAAATTATTTCAAGCGGGATCGCTTCGGGTTCAAGCGTCGTTCGTCGCGCGTTATCGATGTCGATCTCAACGAAATCATTTTCCCGCAGCAGGTAGCCGCGATTTTCTATTCTGCCGTTTACTTCGCAGCGTTCGTCGCGCACGAGCTCGCGCAGATACATTTTGCTTAAAGTGCGAAATTTGCCGAGCAAAAAATCTTCGAGACGCATTTTATGCTCGGTTTCGTTTACTTGAAATTCGTATCTTTTCATTCGGGAATCGTCTGCGGCGGCGGCGCGCCCGCATCGGTTTTTATCATTATAAATTATCTCGAATAAAACAATCCGCCCCGAATATAAAATTCTGCGGGTAATAATGTAAAATGTGTTTTCGAATCTTCTTTTATGGAAATAAAAAAATCGTTTATTGCGGATTTACCCGACGTCGAATCGGCACAACGCTTTTTTCAACAATTTAACGAAAAATATCCGTCACAGGCAAAAAAGCTGCAAAAAAACGAGGGCTTGCTTTCGGATATTTTAGCGCTTGCGTCGTTTAGTCCTTTGCTGGCAACGACGCTTTTGCAGAATCCGAATTACGTCTGGTGGCTGAGCCGTCACCGCGCCGAATCGAAAGTCCGCGATAAGGAAGAATTGCTCGAATCGCTCGCGCGTTTTTCGCTGACGAGCTTTGAAGTCGAGCCGAACATTCTGCTCGCCCGTTTTCGCCGCCGCGAGCTTCTCAGAATTTTCCTGCACGATATTCGACGCCTTTCGACCGTCGCCGAAATCACCGAGGAGCTTTCCAACCTGGCTGATTCGATTCTCGAATACGCTTTGCGCCTGGCGCGGCAGGAAATCGATAACCGCTTCGGCATCGCGCTTGAAAAGGACGAGAAAGGACGCGATAAACCTTCGAGTTTCTGCATCGTCAGCCTCGGCAAGCTCGGCTCGAAAGAGCTTAATTATTCATCCGACATCGATTTGCTTTTCCTGTATTCCGACGAAGGCGCAACGTCCGGGCAAGGCACGCGCGGAGCCGTCACAAACCGCGAATATTTCGTTAAGCTCGCCGAATTCGTTTCCAAAATAGTCGGCGGACAATCGGGCGAAGGCGCGGCTTACCGCGTCGACCTGCGTCTCAGACCGCACGGGCGCGTCGGAGCTCTGGCGCTTTCGGTCAAAGATACGATTCGATATTTTCAAAACGAAGCGCAAGCCTGGGAACGGCAGGTTTTGATTCGCTCGCGTTCGAGCGCGGGCGACGCAGAGCTTTACAAAAAGTTTTTCCGCGAAACCGAAAGCTATGTTTTTTCCGTTAACGAAACGGTCGAAAACGCTTTGCGAAACGTTCGTCTTTCAAAAGAAAAGATCAATCTCGAACACGCCGGAAACAAAGGTTTCAACCTCAAGCTCGGCGAAGGCGGAATTCGCGAAATCGAATTTATCGCGCAGGCGCTGCAATTGGCTTACGGCGGAAAAGACAGCTGGCTTCGCTCGCAGCACACGCTCAAAAGCCTTTCCAATCTCGCCGACAGGAATTTGATAACCGAAAACGAAACTTCAGAGCTTTTCGACGCATACGATTTTCTGCGCCGCGCCGAGCATCTTCTGCAAATGAAAAACGGCGTTCAGACGCACACGGTTCCCGACGATTCTTCGAAAAGAAATCTGCTGGCAAAGAAAATGAGTTTTCAAAACGCCGAAGAGTTTGCCGGAAAACTCTTTTTTCACACGGCGAACGTCAATCGAATTTTCAAACGAATCTTCGGCAATTCGGCGGCTGCAAATATTAATTTCGAAGCCGATCCGGAAACGGAAAAAATAGACGTCGGAAATATAGAAGTCGGAAATCCCGAAATCAAAACGCCCGAAGACAATGCTCCGAAATCTTTGCCGCCGCAGCTTGTTTCTTCAATCGAAAAATCTACGATCAAGATTAGCCGCGAGAAATCGAAAACCCTGAAAACTTTAATCGGCATTTCGCCGCATTACGCCGAAATGCTGACGGCAAATCCGCGCCTGATAAATCATCTGCCGAGTCCGAAAGCCGATTTCGCGAAGCGCGATTACCGCAGAAAGCTTGTGTCCGCCGTCGGAAAAGCAACGAATTACGCCGGGCAGCTCGAAGTTTTGAGAAAAAACTGGTCGCGCTACCTGCTCGAAATTATCGTTTTCGACGTTTATGAGCGTCATTCGATTCGCGAAACGAAACGCCTGCAAACCGAGCTTGCCGAAGCGAGCATCGAAGCGGCGCTTTCGATTACGAAAAGCGAAATGAGCAGGCGAATGTCGGCTGAAATAAAAGAATTCCCGTTTGCCGTTCTCGGTCTCGGAAAACTCGGCGGCAAAGGCATCGATTACGGTTCCGATCTTGATTTGCTCCTGGTTTACGACGACGAAAAACCGCTTCAATTTGAAGGCGCGACGCGCGCCGAATTTTACAGCCGCGCGGTCGAAATTTTCGTTACGGCGCTTTCGAGCTTGACGCGCGAAGGACATCTTTATCGCGTCGATCTGCGTCTTCGTCCCGACGGGAAAAACGGCGCGACCTCAATCGGCGTCCACGCCTTTACAAATTACCTGCAAAAGCGCGCGGCGATCTGGGAATGGCTCGCCTACGTGAAAGTTCGCGGCGTCGCGGGCGATTACGAGCTGGCAATAAATACGGAACGGCAAGCCAGAGAAATCATTCACGCAAACGCCTGCAAAACGAAAACATCCGACGCCGACTGCAAAGAATTGCGCGACGAAACGCTGCGTATTCGCCAGCGTCTCGAAGAACAAAAAACTCCTTCGCTGAAAAACAAGGAAATCGACATAAAATTCGGCGCGGGCGGAATGCTCGACGTTTATTTCGCCGTGCGTTTTTTACAGTTAAAAGACAATGTTCCTGACGAAGACCACGATCGCTCGACCGTTTTTATGATCAAAAAGCTGTTTGAAAACGGTTCGTTAAACAAACGGGATTACGAAAACTTTTTACACGGCTACGAATTTTTATCCGTTCTAGACCACAATCTGCGCTTAACAATCGGTCGCTCGACGCTTTTGCCGCTCGCATATCATACGGCTTTAAATACGATTTCAACCCGAATGAATCTTTCATCAATCAGCGATTTGCTCGAAAAACTAACTATGCACCGACTGAATATTCGGCAAACCTACGAAAATATTTTGAAATAATTTTGAGCGAAAAGCCTTTTTGTTTTAATGAGTTTTATTTATTCGCGGTCAAAGCCGGTGATTTTAATTTCCCCGGTTTAATTAAATTTTTCTTCTTTAAATCATTTTTCCTTGTCATAATGAAAAGCCAGTGTTAATATCACTTGAATTTTGAGTCGCTACCACTCTCTTTTCCCTTAAACACAACAATTTAAAAACTTATACTCTGGAGAATTAAATGAAAAGATTTCTATCCTTATGCCTGACTTTTGTATTACTGCAAAGTGCATTTAGCTTTGTTTTATTGCCTCTTAACCTATCTGCTCAACAAGCTGCCGCATTAGCTGTTTCTTCTGACGAAACAATTACTAATAATACTATTATTGAAATGACTAAATCGGGAGTTTCCGAAAGCGTCATCATCGAAAAGATTAAAACCACAAAAGGTTCTTTCGACACCACAGCCGCATCTTTACAGGAATTGAAGAAAAGCGGCGTTTCCGACTCAGTAATTTTGGCGATTGTACAAAAGACTG
>JAOAPX010000137.1 GCA_025463125.1 Acidobacteriota bacterium
CGGTAAAAACTCGACGACCGACGTTTTGTCTTTTCCTTTCGAAGCTGATGAATTTGATATTGTTGAAAACACGCTCGGCGATATTATTATTTCCGTCGAGCAGGCTCAGCGCCAGGCGGCGGAAAACAATTTGTCGTTTGATGCTGAAATCAAACAATTGATTTTGCACGGCATTCTGCATCTTTGCGGTTACGACCACGAAATTGACAACGGCGAAATGAACAGGCGCGAATTGGAATTGCGCGAACGCTTAGGAATTTAGGCGAGCAATTCTAATTAAATTTTTAAGAATTCAACGGCTGACACATTTACCGTTTTCCGGGCATTCACTTTTTCCTCTTTATTAGATTTATTAGAACTTTATTAAAGGTTTTAGTTTTTCGCTTTTTTAACTTTTCAAAATCTCTTGAGATTCTCTTGAAATTCTCTTGTGTTCTTTACAGCAAAATACAAAAATGAGTGAAACCAACAAAACCGCAGAACCGTGCGTAATGGTGATTTTCGGCGCAACCGGTGATTTAACCAAGCGCAAACTTTTCCCCGCCCTGTATAATCTCGCGAAAGAGAATTTTCTGCCCGAAAACTTCGCCATCATCGGCGTCGGTCGGCAGGAGCTTGAAACCAAGGATTTCTGGAGCAAGATTAGCGCCGAACTGATCGAGTTTATTGGAAAGAACATCGATAAAAATCTGCTCAAATGGTTCGAAGAACGAACCTTTTACACCGGCGGCGATTTTGACGACGATAAAAAGCTGTTTAAGGACTTGAAAGCCTTGCTTGCCGATGTGTGTCAAAATCTCGAAATTCCGGAAAACTTTTTTTATTATCTCGCCACGCCGCCGCAACTTTTCGCAAACGTTACGGAGAAAATCTGCAAAAACGGTTTGGGAAAACAAACCGACGGCAACTGGCGCAGGTTTATTTACGAAAAGCCGTTCGGTCGCGATCTGGAATCCGCTAAAACGCTCAACGCGCAGCTTTTAAAGATTCTGGACGAAAATCAGATTTACCGCATCGACCATTATCTCGGGAAAGAAACGGTCCAGAATATTCTGGTTTTTCGTTTCGGCAACAGCATTTTCGAACCGATCTGGAACCGCAACTACGTAGATCACGTTCAAATCACGGTTGCCGAACAGCTCGGCGTCGAAACCCGCGGCGGTTATTACGACACGGCTGGCGCTCTGCGCGATATGATTCCGAATCACATTTTCCAGCTTGTGACGCTGACGGCGATGGAGCCGCCCGTTTCGTTTGAACCGGACGCGGTGCGCAACGAACAGTCGAAAATTCTGCACGCCATTCAGCCTTTTACGCCCGAAGACGTTCTGCAAAAAGCCGTTCGGGGGCAATACGGCGAAGGCGAAATCGACAAAAAGAAAGTTCCGGCTTACAGAAGCGAGCCGAACGTAGCGCCGGATTCGAACACCGAAACATACGCCGCGCTGAAGCTTTCGATCGATAACTGGCGCTGGGCGAACGTGCCGTTTTACGTCCGAACCGGAAAGCATTTGCCGGCAAAACACACGGAAATCGTCATTCAATTCAAGAAAGCGCCGTTTATGCTTTTTCGGAACACGCAAATCGAGCGTTTGACGACAAACAGGATTGTTATACATATTCAGCCGGACGAAGGAATCACTCTGCATTTCGGCGCGAAAATTCCCGGTCCGATCGTCGATATGGGCGCGGTCGATATGGATTTTAATTACCTGGATCATTTCGGCGAAACGGCTTCGACCGGCTACGAAAGACTGCTTTTCGATTGTATGATCGGCGACGCGACGCTTTTTCAGCGCGCAGATATGGTCGAAGCCAGCTGGCGCATCGTTTCGCCGATTCTCGACGTTTGGAAAGCGATTCCGGCAAGAGATTTTCCGAATTACGAATCCGGCACGTGGGGACCGAAAGAAGCCGATCTTTTGCTCGAACAGGACAACCGGAAATGGAAACAAACGGTCGATTGAGCGTCGGCAATTATAAAGAAAGATAAAGAAAAGAAATATAAAGAAAAGATGAAACGAAACGTTCATATTTTTCCCGACACGGAAATGTTAAACCGGTTCGCGGCTGAAAAATTTATCAGTCTCGGCAACGAAGCGATCGAGCGAAACGATGTATACACCGTTTCACTCGCCGGCGGTTCAACGCCGAAATCGCTTTACAAACTTCTTTCAAGCGAACAATTCAAGAATCGCATCGATTGGAACAAGGTTTATTTCTTTTTCGGCGACGAGCGAAACGTTTTGCCCGCAGATGACGAGAGCAATTTCCGGATGGTTTATGAAAATCTTTTTCTTCCGTTAAATTTACCGAAGGAAAATGTTTACCGGTGGGAAACCGAATTGAAAGACCCGAAAGTTGTCGCTGAAAAATACGAACAATCGATCAGAAATTTCTTTAATGCCGCGGAAAACGATTTGCCCGGTTTAGATTTGGCTTTGCTCGGGATGGGGGAAGACGCGCACACCGCTTCGCTGTTTCCGAAGACTGCGGCTTTAAGGGAAATCAAAAAAATTGCCGTTGCAAACCCGGTCGAAAAACTTTCCACGATTCGTTTAACACTGACTTTTCCGCTGTTTAATAATTCCCGCAATATAATTTTCCTGGTCGCCGGCGAAAATAAAGCTGAAGCGCTGCGCCGCGTTCTCGGCGGCGCGAGCGAGCCCGAACAATATCCCGCACAAAATATAAATCCCGAAAACGGCGTTGTTTACTGGCTTATCGATTCCGAAGCGGCTCGATTTCTGAGCGGCGCTTGAAAGCCGTTTGACTACAAAATCAGGTATTTACGATATTTCCCCTTTTCTTTAATGCCCATTTGCCATAAACTCACGTTTTAACTATGGAAATTGAGATAATTTCGTCGGTTGTTATTCTTATTGCTCTCGTTTTTCTGGCGACAATCGATATGTCGTTTTCGCATCTTTCAGACGTCAGTCTGCGCCGCATCGCCGCCGATTTTGAAGAAAGCCAAAACACGCGCTCGGCGGATTTCTTTCGTGAGATTCTGGAAAATCGCCCGCGCTTTCGAATTATTCTTTCTTCGGCGATTCAATTTTTGTTAATCGTTTTCACGGTTCTGGTTACATTAATCGTTCTTCCATACACGGACGGCAACCGGTATCATCTCCTGCTTTTCTCGATTTTATTCGGTTTAGGTTTTTCCGTTATTTTCCGTCAGGTTATTCCCCGCCTTATCGTCTGGCGAAATCCTGACAACAAACTGCTGTTTCTGCTTCCGATCGTTCGCCCGCTTTACGCTATTGTATCAATATTTATCGCCCCGTTTGAATCAAGACGCTTGATTAAAGAACAGCAAAAACTTGAAATGTCGGTGACGCCCGATTCAACCGAAGAAAAAGCGGAAGACAATACGGACGATTTCCAGGCTTTAATGGAAGTCGGCGAAGCCGAAGGAATTATCGAGGAAAAAGAACGCGAATTGATCGAAACAATGGTCGAATTCAGCGATACGCGCGCCGGAGAAATTATGACGCCGCGCACTGAAATCTGCGCTCTGCCTATTAATTCGACCGTTAAAGCCGCGCGCGATACGATAATCGGCGAAAAATACTCGCGCCTGCCCGTCTATCGCGATACGATCGATAATATCGAAGGCGTTATTTACGTTCGCGACCTTTTAAACGCGTGGGCTGAAGAAAAAGAAGATCAAACGATAGAAACGATGCTTCGCCCGGCTTATTTTATTCCCGAAACCAAATCGGCTTCCGAGCTTTTAAAGAATATGCAGACCAACCACGTGCAGATCGCCATTGTGGTTGACGAATACGGCGGCGTCGCGGGGCTTGTATCAATCGAAGATATTATTGAAGAGATCGTCGGCGAAATCGAAGACGAAGATATTGAAGAAGAAGAAATCATCGAAATCATTGAAGGCGAAGATGGTTATTACCACGTTTTAGGTTCGACGGAAATCGGAAAAATCGAGCGGCTTTTCGATCTGGAAATCGAAGACGACGATTTCACGACCATCGCCGGACTCGTCACGAGCGAAGCCGGGTACGTTCCTAAAATCGGGGAAAAACTGCAAATCCGCAATCTCGAAGTCGACGTTTTGCAGGCTGACGAAAAGAAGATTTCGCTTCTTCGCATTAGAAAAGTCACAGGCGAGCCCGAAATTACCGTTTTCGAAGAAACTTAAAAACCGGCGACGCGCAAAAAGCCTGGAATGTTTGATTTTTATTGTAAACGTCCGTCTATTGTGATAAGTCTTTTTCATCTGTTGAATCCGTCGATTTTTTTCTTTGCCGGTTTTGACAGCTTATTTTCAAACAAGGAAGGGTAAAAATATGCGTGATTTATTTCGAGGCTTAATTGCCGGCGCGGCTGCCTATAAACTCGGCGGCGGTTTAATTTCGACGATTATCATTTTCATCATTGTTTTTTGGCTGCTCGGTAAATGTTAGTCGCAAAATCGACTTTTAACTAACTAAACGAACTAAAAAAGCGCGAAACTAAACATTTCGCGCTTTTTTCTTCAATCAAGGCGATATTATTACAAAAGCCGACTTTTTTTTCAGTCCGCGCGTCTAAATAATGAGAAAGTGAAAGTTTTCTCTTTTCTCAAAAGTTGTTTGTAGTATTCTCGTGCAAACATTTATTAGAACACGAGCGAATGTTAACGAATTTAAAGGATGAACAATTGGTCGAATTGGCGATTTCGGAAAATCCCGAAGCTTTCGGCGAAATCGTAAAGCGCTGGGATCGAAAAATCTTTGCGCTTTGTTACGGAATGCTCGGCTCGGAAGCCGATGCGCGCGACGCGACGCAGGAATCCTTTATTGCCGCTTATCGAAATTTACCGAAATTTCGCGGCGACGCCAAGCTTTCTTCGTGGCTTCACCGCATCGCCGTTAATCAATGTTTGACTTTAATAAGAAGAGCGAAGAACCGCTCGGAAGACTATTTGAATGAAGACGAATCGGCTGAAGACAAAACTTTCGTCGCGCCGGCAAATCTTTCGCCTTCACGCGCTACCGAAAAGAACGAACGCTTAACGCTGGTTCGCCAGGCTGTTCAATCGCTTCCGAACGAATTGCGTGAAATAATCGTAATGAAGGAATTTGAAGAAATGACTTTTCAACAGATTTCCGACACTCTGGAATTACCTCTGAGCACGGTTAAAAGCCGGCTTTACGCGGCTCTTAAACAATTGCGCGGCAAACTTGAACGAATGCCGATCGAGGTCATTTGAGTCGAACGCGCTATAAAGTTATGTCGAATAATAATCACAATTCCGAATGTTCCTTCACCGGCGAGATACTAACTTATCTTTACGAGGAGCTCGGCAAAAAAGAAAGAAAGAACTTTGAAGCTCACTTATCCGAATGCACCGAATGCACCGATGGGCTCGCGGATATAGCGTTTGCCAGATTTTCGGTTCAGGAATGGCGCGGCGAGGAATTTGCGCCACTGAAAACGCCCATCATAAACATTCCGTATGAAACTCAGAAGGCGCGCGTAAAAGATTCAACCGTCGCGGAATCGTGGCTCGCGCGGATGCGCGGATACGTCTCCGTTTCTCCGGCTTGGGCGACGATGGGCGGCGCGGCGGCGGCTGTAGTCGTTTGTTTGGGTTTGATTTTCGCCGCGCTTAATCTTTTTCAGCCCGATGAGCTGGCTGTAGCGGGCGATAATAATCCGGTAAAAACATCCGTCTCGCCTACGGCGGGAAATAACGCTCTGAAAAATCAGGAAATTTACGCAGACGCCAAACAAACGAATAAACTTCCCGGCAATTCATCACAAACGCTTTTACCGAATACGGGCGAAACCGAAAGCGCTTTTGAGCCTGACAATCAAATAAGCGTTCAGGCAAAAACTTCGATTCCCGAAAAGCAGGAAAGCGTTCGCAAAGTCAGAAACGTAAAGCGTTACAGCGAAAGAATTACGGCAAGCGAAAAAACAGATCTCAGAACGGTTAACAGAAACGCGCCGCGAAATACCGGGCAAACTCCGGTTTTAAGCAACTTCGAGGAAGAAGAAGACAATACTTTGCGGCTCGCCGAATTATTTGAAGATTTTGATACTGAATAAAAAGAGATGAACGAAGATATGAAAAAAGATATGAAAAAATTCAATCTTTTCAGTTTACTGCTGATTTGTTTGCTTACTTTCACGTTTTATTCGACGACAAACGCGCAGCAGGAAGCGATGCCCGACAATCAGCCGAAAAGAAAAAATAAGCGATTTTCCACGCGCCCGAATCTGTATCATGAGCTCGAACTGACGCCCGAACAGCGGCAGCAGATCAAACGCGTTCACCAGAACAGGAAACCTTTAATGAACGAAGCTCAGCGCCGCGTCAGCGAAGCGATGAGAAATCTTGATCGCGCTGTTTACGCCGATTCGATCAAGGAAGGGGAAATTGCCGAGCGCTTAAAGGATTTGCAGGCGGCGCAGTCGGAAGTCGCCAATCTTCGCGCCTACACCGAGCTCGAAGTGCGAAAAATACTGACGCCCGAACAACTTATTAAGTTTCGCGAGCTTCGCCGCCGGTTTAATGAAAAACGCGAAAACCATGAAAACCGCCGAAAATCAACAACCGATCATTCCGATTCGAATGCGCCGGGCAGCGATTTTAACAAGCCGCACCGCAAAAATCCGAACGATTAATTTCATCAAAAACCTGACAACGCATCTTTGCCGCCGAGATTCAGCCGATTTTTTCACGAAAATCGGCTATTCTTTTATTTGTCGTTTTCAGTCGTTCGTTGTAACCTTTAGCAATAAACGTTTGTCTTTAATTCGCTAAAAAACCATTAATGAATCCGCTCAGCAAATTTTTATTCGAACTACAGGAAATTAGCATTTTAGTCTGGCGTTCCGTCAAAGGCTTGTATAAAGGTCCCCGGTACGTCAGCGAAATCACCCGTCAGATGGATTCAATCGGCGTCGGTTCATTGGTCATCGTTATTCTGACAGGTTTTTTTACGGGCGGCGTTTTAATTCTGCAAGCTTTCCCGACTTTTGAATACTACGGCTTGCAGACGCAGGTCGGCAAATCGGTTTCGACTTCCTTGATTCGCGAGCTCGGACCGGTTTTAACGGCGCTGATGGTTGCCGGTCGCGTCGGTTCCGCGATTGCGGCGGAACTCGGCTCAATGGTGGTTTCGCAGCAGATTGATGCGATGCGCGCGCTCGGCACATCGCCGATTCGAAAGCTCGTGACGCCGCGCGTTATCGCCCTCATCATGATGCTTCCGCTTTTAACAGTCGCCGCCGACACGTTCGGGATTATCGGCGGCGGAATCGTTTCTTCGCAAATTTTCGATCTCGATACTTCCCTTTACATCACGTCCGTGCGCAACGGCGTGACGATTCAGGACTTAATCGGCGGAATTATCAAACCCGTATTTTTCGCGTTTATAATCGGCTTTATATCGTGTCATAAAGGCTTGACGACACAAGGCGGAACAGTCGGAGTCGGCACTTCGACAACCAGTTCCGTAGTGCTCTCATCTATTCTCGTTATTATCGCCGATTTCTTTATCTCACGCCTTTTACAAACGATTTTTGGAGTCAGCCTTATTTAATATATTACAAATTAAAAGCTGATCAGCACGATAAACTTGATATGGCATCATTGACCGAAACCGAAGAAATCGGAAAAACCAATCTCGAAGACTATGAAGAGACGGATCTTCAAATGCCGACGGATAACATCGAGCGAATAACGCCGGCAATCGAGTTTCGCGACGTGCGTTTGTTTTTCGATGACAAAGTTATTCTCGACGGAATCAGCTTTATCGTCAGGCGCGGCGAAACAAAAGTCGTTTTAGGCGGTTCGGGCGGCGGAAAATCTACGATAATCAAGCTTATTCTCGGTTTATTAAAACCCGACGAAGGACAAATTTTTATTGACGGCGATGATATCACCGATTATGAAGAACCGGATATGATGAAGATCCGGACAAAAATCGGCATGGTTTTTCAGGAAGGCGCGTTGTTCGATTCGCTTTCGGTTTACGAAAACGTCGCTTATCGCCTGCACGAAGCGGGCGTTGCGGAAGAAGAAGTCGAACACGAGGTTCGCCGTATGCTTCGTTTCGTCGATTTGGAAGATGCAATCGACAAGATGCCGATCGAGCTTTCCGGCGGAATGCGTCGGCGCGTCGGCATCGCGCGTGCTTTGGTCGGAAATCCGAGCATTATTTTGTTTGACGAGCCGACCGCGGGTCTCGATCCGCCGACGGCTCGAACGATTTGCGAGCTGGCGATAAAATTGCGCGATCTGGAAGACGCGTCCTCGATTTTTGTGACGCACGAAATGAACAATCTCGAATATCTTTCATCGGAATACGCGGTTGTCGATGAAAACGGCGAAGTAAATTTCGAACTCGAAGGCGAAAAGCTTTGTTTGATTAACACCGAAGTTATTATGCTTCGCGAAGGAAAAATCATTTTCAGCGGAAAAGATGAAGAACTCAAACGCTCGACAGACCCGTATATTCATCGTTTTATTCGGGGAAAATGATATGATGAAGTTTCACGCTCATAAAAACTCATAATTTAAATTATGCCGAGAACCCAGAAAAATTTATCTTTTAGCCAGCTTCGCGTCGGAATCTTCGTTTTAGCGGCACTTTTAATTTTAGGTTTTTTAATTATAAATTCGACCGGCGAATTCAATCCGTTCGAGAAAAAGCTTCATTTACGAGCCAGGTTTTTAACAGCCGACGGTTTGCGCGAAGGCGCGGAAGTTCAGCTGGCGGGCGTGACGATCGGAAAGGTCGATGCGGTTACATTTCTGCCGCCGGGCAGCCCTGAAGCCGAAAAGATCGAAGCGATGCTGACGATTGCCGCGGAACTCGACGGCAAACCGATCAATGAGCGAATCAGAACCGATTCTACGGCTCAACTGATCGCTATGTCGCTGCTCGCAAACGATAAAATGATCAATATCACGCCCGGCACATCAAACGCTTCCCCGGTTTCTGAAAATCACGTTTTGAATTCGACGACGACAATGTCGATCAATCAACTGACGCAAACCGGCAACGATCTTTTGCAGCAAATCAATAAATTATCGGTTCCCGCAAATGAAATTTTAGAAAAAGCCAATCGCGGCGAAGGCACGCTCGGGAGGGTTGTTAACGACGATTCATTGTATCGAAATCTCGACACAGCCGTGGCGGAAACGCGCTTAACCGTAGTCAAGCTGCAAACGACGCTGGATAAAGTAAACCGCGGCGACGGCAGCGCCGGTAAATTACTGAACGACCCGGAACTTTACAACAGCTTGAACAGAACGGTCGGGCAGCTCGAATCGATTTCCAGGGATTTGCGTTCGGGACGCGGTTCTGCCGGGAAATTCCTGACCGACGATGCGCTTTACAATGACACGCGCGCCGCCGTCAACGATTTGCGCGGTTCGATCCAGGAGTTGAAACCGACGTTCGAGCGTTTAAATAAAATTGCCGGCGATATCGATTTGATTACCGCCGATTTAAGTCAGGGCAAAGGTTCGGCTGGAAGATTTTTAAAGGACGAGCAGCTTTACGAAGAAGCGCGTAATTCGATAGCCAGATTTAATTCGACGGCGGCGAAATTCGATCTTTTGCTCGGCGACGTGCAAAGCGGAAAAGGCACGATCGGCAAGCTCCTAACCGACGAAACGCTTTACAACAACGCCAATCAAACCGCCGCCAACATCAACCAGCTTTCTTCCGAAGGCACGAAATTAATTTACGATTTCCGTCAGAATCCGAAAAAATATCTGCGCATTAAATTCAGCATTTTCTAAGCTTACGAAAATCGAAAAAATCGAAAAAATCGAAACACTTTTAATTTAACTCGAAGCGAAACTTCCGGAGTTCGGCAAATTTTATCAAGAAATTATATTTGCTGAAATCGGGAGATTTCGCTTTTTTCTTTATGCAGTTTTTTTAATGTTTGAGAATTTGATTTTTCAACTTTAGGCGGCGAAAAACTTCGGAAAAGCATTTACGCTTAATTTTAGCAAGCAAAGTAAATATCGACTCGTGAACTAAAGATAAAATGAAAAAACAGGTCGGACGATCGAGAAAAGTTAAAAAATAAAGTTCTTACTCAAGATGTAATAGAATTTAATTTTTAAGAACGAAACACATTTAAGCAGCAGAAAAGGGTTACAGCATTTTAGCTGTAACCCTTTTTCTAAAAGTGGTGCCGAGGACGAGACTCGAACTCGTACGGTTTTCACCACACGCCCCTCAAACGTGCGCGGCTACCAATTACGCCACCTCGGCTTGAAAATCAGAGGGATTCGAAAAAACTATCTATTGGCGTTCGCCGGCGCGGCGCTTGTGTTCGCAGTATTCGCAGGCGCATCTGTCGCCGTGTTTGCCTGGATCGACGTGTTACCCGGCGCAGCTGTCGAGGCGTCGGTTGCCGAATTTGAACCCAAATCCGTAATCGGCGGCTGCGTTGTTTCTACCGTCGAATCAGGATTGGAGTTTAATACCGAAACGTTTCCCTGCAAAGCGGGCATTGTGATAAACAATGCCGAAAGCATAAAGAAGACTGCCGCGGCGATTGTGATTTTCGACAAAACCGTAGCCGTTCCGCGCGGTCCGAAAGCCGAGCTGGAAATATTGCTGGTAAACAATGCCCCCGCATCCGTTTTTCCGGGCTGCAGCAAAACCGAGACGATTAACGCCACACAGGAAATAAAAAATATTGTATAAAGAAAATAAATCAACTTCTTGCCTCTTTTCAGACTATCTGTAATTTACAATTTTAGCGAAACTTTCCGCTTCAAGGCTAGCCCCGCCGACCAACGCGCCGTCGATATCCGATTCGTTCATCAAATCATTGATATTTTCCGGTTTTACCGAACCGCCGTAAAGAATACGAATGTTTTTCGCTGTTTCTTCCGAATGCGCTTCAGCAATAATTTGACGAATGAAGCCGTGCATTTCTTGAGCCTGTTCAGGCGTGGCGGTTTTACCCGTTCCGATTGCCCAAACAGGCTCGTAAGCGATTATAATACGTTCCATATCAGAAACTGTCAAACCGTCCGTGCCATTAACGAGCTGAGATTTTACGATCTGCTCGGCATTGCCCGATTCTCTTTCGTCGAGCGTTTCGCCGACGCAGACGATTGCCGTTAATCCCGAATGCAGAGCGGCTTTTGTTTTTTGGTTAACCGATTCGTCGGTTTCGCCGAAAAACTGTCGCCGCTCGGAATGACCGATAATGACGTGCGCGCAGCCGACGTCTTTAATCATATCAGCCGAGATTTCTCCGGTACGCGCGGAAAATTTCGTTTCGGTCGAACAATTTTGCGCCGCGACTTTTATATTCGAGCCTTCGAGCCGATCGGCAACCGTTTTCAAAGCCGTGTAAACCGGCGCGATAACGATTTCACAATGATTGGCGTTTGCTACTAAAGGTTTTAACGCCAGTGCCGTTTCAACTGCTTCACCGAGCAGTTTATACATTTTCCAATTTCCCGCTATAACAGGTCTTCTCGCCATAATAAAAAGATAATTACAATATCCAAACCATTTAGACTTTTATTGTGAATAAAGCAAACGAATACTTTAATACAAAATGGCGATTAAAACTATTATGAAAATGAAGAAAACAGCAGCGGCAATGATAAGTTTATATTTCGCGTAATTTTTTTCCGGTTTTCCCTCAATTATTTCCGGTTTTGCGCCTTTTTCGCCATTCGCTTCTTTCGTTTCCTTGTTTTCTTCCGGGTTTTCTTCCGAGTAGCCCGGCGCTTCAAAATTTTCAAACTCTTCGCCCGATTCGGCATTCGCCGCAAATGAATATTTAAATTTATTTCCCGGGTAGCTTAGATATTTATGAAAGATTTCCAAATCGTTCATTAATTCGGGCGTCGCTTTATATCTAAGATTAACGTCTTTTGCCAGGCATTTATCGAGAATCTTTCTTATTTCCGGCATTTCTGCGATTTCCGCCGGATATTCATGTTCGATTAAAAGAATCCGCGCCTGAATATCGCTCGAAGTTTCGCCTTTAAACGGTCGGCTTCCCGCCAGCATTTCATAAAGAACGACGCCGAAGCTCCAAATATCCGTGCGCCAGTCGAGCTGTTGCCCGCGAATCTGTTCGGGCGACATATACGAAACGGTTCCGATTATCATTCCCGGTTTTGTATCGAGCGACGCATCGAAACTTCGATTAGTTTCCCGGTTTTGAACGGTAAACGATTTTGCCAAACCGAAATCCAGAACCTTTACGAGACCGTCGTCGGCAACAATTATATTTTCCGGCTTAACGTCGCGGTGAACGATTCCCGCTTTATGCGCCGCACATAAAGCTTTGCTGATCTGGCAGGCAATATCTAATGCAAAAACCTTGTCGATTTCTTTTTTTTTTAAAAGTTCGCGCAAAGTATCTCCCTGAACGTATTCCATCGCCAGATAATACCTGTTATCGGCTTTGCCGAAACCGTATATATGCGCGACATTCGGATGTGAAATTGCCGAAGCGGCTTTTGCTTCCTGCTGAAAACGCAGAATTCTCTCATCATCGTCAGCCAAGGCGGCTGGTAAAACTTTTATTGCGACGCTTCTTTCGAGCGAGACGTCTCTGGCGAGAAAAACAACGCTCGAACCGCCTCGACCGAGGATTTTCTGCATTTCATAAGCGGCAAAATTCGGCTCGTCGAAAAGTCCTATATACTCCGAAGCTAAAATCTTCGCCCCGACCTCAAAAACCGGTTCGCTTAAAAATTTGTCGTCTTTATCGGCTTCGGCAAGCAGAGACAAAACGTCTTCAATCAAATCAGCATCGCCGCCGCAAGCCGACGCAACAAACGCCTCGCGCTTTTCCCGAGGCAGCACAACAGATTTATTGAAAACCTTTTCAACAGTTTCCCAGCGATTAACCTTCATTATCTTTGAAGAGTGGTTTTTGATTTATCAAGTGTTCCGAGGAGATACAGAAGTTTATTATAAAATACCTTTAGAATGGAAAAGTCAATGAACCATTTGATTTGCGCCGTTTATTTCGCGACCGAGCCAGGCTTTCGCTAAACGCCAGTGAACGCCTATAGTAACGGGCGCAAAGTCTAAAACCTTGCCTATTTCTTCAACCGATAAACCGCCGAAATACCGCATTTCGACGATCGTGCATTTAAGCGGGTCAAGCTGAGAAAGCCGTTCCAGAGCTTCGTCGAGAGCAATCAATTCAACTGATTTTTCGTGCGTTAAAACCGTAACGTCTTCTAAACTGACATGGGCAAACTTTCCGCCGCGCTTGGCGCATGTCCGATCGCGCGCGTGTTTAAGCAGAATTCGGCGCATGATCTGTGCCGAAATGGCAAAGAAATGCTTGCGGTTTTGCCAGTTGACCGAATGTTGATTATTCAGCTCAATATAAGCTTCATTAATCAAAGCGGTCGTCTGAAGCGTGTGATTAGGATTTTCGCGGCGCATATAATTGTGCGCGATTTTTCTGAGTTCTTGTTCGACAAGAGGCATCAAATTTTCAAGTGAAGTACGATCTCCATCGCTCCAAGCAGCGAGAAGTTCGGTGATGTTTTGCCTGTCAGTCATAATGTAACTCCTTGGTTAAGACTCCCGGAGACTCATTGAGTTCGAAGTTCATTTCTGGTTATTTGCTGAGGTTAGAAGTTTTGAAAACAAACTTTTGTTTTGATTCAGTCTTAAATCGACTGTATTTTTACTGCTTTTGAGAATGATGCTGATTGTTGATAAAGCTATTCAATTAAGGAAAATTATACATTTTATTCCTTAAAACACAACAAATATTTTAGTATTCAGACAAAATTAGATATTTTTTTATATTTCTCATATACATATTTCTATTTTTTTGGACGTTTATTAAATAGACAGACTATATTTAAACCCAACTGTAAACAAGTGTTTGAGGCGAAAATTCATTTGCGCTTCGACAAATTATTTCAGGAATTCAGCATTATCGACTCTTTTTTAAATAATGTTGTTTTTATGGGTTTATGTCTATTTGGAAAGTAAATTCCTTCTTGATTTAATTATAGAGAAAAAAAAAGAGGCGTAGTGTTCACTGGTGAACACTACGCCTCTTTTTTGTGAAAGATTTTATTTATCGTTGAGCGCGGCAACACCCGGCAATTCTTCGCCGGCTAAAAACTCAAGCGTCGCGCCGCCGCCGGTTGAAATATGCGATATTTTATCGTCGAGCCCGGCTTGATTGACGGCTGAGACCGAATCGCCGCCGCCGACAATCGAAGTCGCGCCTTTTTCGGTCGCTTCGGAAACAGCCTCCGCAACTGCAATCGTTCCCTGATCGAAAGGCTTTTCTTCAAACATACCCATCGGACCGTTCCAGACAATCGTTTTCGCGCCTTCGAGCGCCTGCTTGAAAATCGCTGCGGTTTCAACGCCGATATCCAAGCCGACCAGCCCTTTGTTTGTAAATTCGATCGGGATAGTTTTGCGGGAATTCAGCGGATCATACGAATCAACCACCTGATGATCGGTCGGCAAAATCAATTCAACGCCGGATTCCGCCGCTTTGGTTTCGATTTCCAAAGCTTTTTCCAGCATTTCGTCTTCGACCAGAGACTTTCCGACGGTGATTCCTTTGGCTTTGAAAAAAGTGTAAGCCATCGCGCCGCCGATCAGCAATTTATCGACTTTCCGGCTGATCAGCGATTCGATCACGGGAATTTTGTCGGACACCTTCGCGCCGCCCAGGATTGCTACAAACGGGCGTTCCGGGTTGTTTAAAGCTTTCGATAAAAAGTTTAATTCCTTTTCCATCAAAAGCCCCGCGACGGAAGTTTCCACGTATTTTGTAATTCCGGCGGTCGAAGCGTGCGCTCGATGAGCCGCCCCGAACGCGTCATTGACGTATACGTCGGCTAACCCGGCGAGCTGTTGAGCGTAACCGTCATCGTTTTTTTCTTCTCCGGCGTGCAGACGCAGATTTTCCAGCATTACGACTTCGCCGTTATCCATCGCGGAAACCAGCGAAGCCGCGCCGTCGGGATCTGCCGAATCTTCAAAATTAACCGGTTTCCCAAGCAAATTTGAAAGATGTTCGGCAATCGGCTTTAAAGAATATTTGCTCGCGTCATACGGCATTTTCTTTTCTTCGGCTTTCTTTTTGTCTTTTAAAGGTCTGCCCAGATGCGAAGCCAGAATAATTTTCGCGCCCTGTTCAATCGCGTATTTTATTGTCGGCAGCGCGCCGACGATTCTCGTGTCATCTTCGATGACCCCGTTTTTAATCGGCACGTTGAAATCTACCCGAATAAAAACCCGTTTTCCTTTTATATCGACATCTTTAATTGTTTTCTTGTTCATACGAATGCGTTCCTGCTTTTGAGTTCAATTTGATGATTCAAAAAGTTTAAAACTCAGGCTCAATCTCTTTAACCAACCGTTTGTTAATTTTATATTTTGCCGGTAAACGAGCAATTCCAGCCCTTTACCGCGCAAAAACTAAACGTGAGAAGATTTCAAATAAATTATCATCTTTTCACGTTTAGTTTTTGCGAATTTTTTATAAACCTTTTTCCGCTACGTATTTAACTAAATCTCGCACGCGGCAGGAATAACCCCATTCGTTGTCGTACCAGGACAGGATTTTGATACAGGTTCCGCCGATAACTTTCGTGTTTTCAGCATCGACAATCGAAGAATTCGGATTGCCCTTAAAATCGATCGAAACGAGCGGTTCTTCCGAGAATGCCAGAATTCCTTTTAATTCCCCGTTGGCGGCATCTTTCAAAACCTGATTTACTTCTTCGGTCGATGTTTCTTTTTCAACGTTCATAACAACGTCAACAAGCGAAACGTTAGGCGTCGGAACGCGAACGGAAATACCGTCAAATTTACCTTTTAGTTCCGGAATTACAAGAGCGACGGCTTTAGCCGCGCCGGTCGAAGTCGGGATCATCGAAAGCGCTGCGGCGCGTGCGCGGCGCAAATCTTTATGCGGCAAATCAAGCAGCTGCTGGTCGTTCGTGTAGCTGTGAATCGTGTTCATCAGAGCGTTTTTGATACCGAATTTTTCGTGAATAACTTTCGCAACCGGCGCGAGACAATTCGTGGTGCACGAAGCGTTAGAGATAATATTGTGTTTCGCCGGATCGTACATTTTCTCGTTGACGCCGAGCACGATCGTGACGTCTTCGTCTTTTGCGGGCGCTGAAATAATTACTTTTTTAACCGAGCCGCGCAGATGTTTTTTAGCGTCTTCAGCTTTGGTAAAACGCCCGGTCGATTCGATAACGATTTCCGCTCCGACCGCATTCCAATCGATCGCCGCCGGGTCTTTTTCACTGAAAACACGAATTTCGTCGCCATCGACGGTAATCGTATTTTCAGTGTATGAAATCTCGTTCGTCAGATTTCCCATCACCGAATCGTATTTTAAAAGATGCGCCAGAGTTCTCGTATCCGTTAAATCGTTAACCGCCACAAAATCAATATCTTTATCGCCGAGACACGTTCGCAGAACATTTCTCCCGATTCGACCGAAACCGTTTATCGCCACTTTGATTGCCATTAAATTGTATATCTCCTTTCAAACATAAATGAACTAAAAATTTGAATGTAACTCAAAATACGTCAAAGTTCAAAGATTACTATTTAATAGATTTTCGCCTTTACGCCTCAAAAGGCGAAAACATAAATTGTTGAAACAATCCGCAAAAAGCCGACGTAAAACGGTTTGAGTTTTTACCCGTATACAAATTCATTTACCAGAACTTCGGAGCAATTTTACAATGAAATTTTCGCGCTATTTTTCGCTTTTTTTTACCATGTTCGTTTTCGCCGTTTGTTTTAACGTCCGGATTTCGTTTGCACAGAATCCGGGCGAGCGGCAGCAAATCGCCAAAAACACAATCGAAACAATTGATCTTAAAACGGCTGAAAAAACGACACCGGCGGCGGCTTCCGAAGAAAAATCCAACAAGGCGAACGGCGCTGCGGCTTCTTCGACGATGCTTCACCGGGTCGGCGTTCAAACCGATCAAACCGTGCCGATTTCGCTCGATGAAGCGATTCGCACGGCGCTCGAAAATAATAATCAGATTGAAGTTGCGCGCGACGACGTTCGTTTTCAGGAAACTCAGCTTCGATCGATTCTCGGCGTTTACGACCCGGTTTTCAGCGTATCGCCGACGTTCTCGCGAAATTCTTCAACCGGCTCGGGCGCGTCGAATGATTTTCGGGTTGATTCGAATTTCAACCGGCAAATAAAACCGGGCGGCGGAAACTACAATGTTTTTCTTTCGTCCAGCCAGACCGGACAAAACTCCCGAAACAATACGAATTTTAATCAGACATCGGGGCTTGCGTCTTCTTCGAGCACGACGTATTTCAGCAATCTCGGAATCAGCTACAACCAGCCTTTGTTCCGCAATTTTCGCATCGACAATACTCGGCGCCAGATCAAGATTCAGCGAAAACGCCTTCAGCAAACCGACGCGGATTTTCGCCGCCAGACGATCGAGGTCATTTCTCAGGTTCAGCGCTCATACTGGGATTTGGTTTTCGCCATGCGCGATCAGCAAAACCGGGTTGCGAATCTGAATTTAGCGCGCGAAAACTTAAGACAGGTCGAAGCCCGAATCGAAGCCGGAGCAGCCGCGCCGCTCGCGCGCGCCGAAGTCGCCACCGAGCTTGCAAACCGCGAAACCGATGTTTTACTGGCGACGCAGCAGGTTTCAATCACGGAAAACACTCTGAAAACGCTTCTTTTAAAAAATCCCGAATCGCCGCAATGGTCGCAGTCTTTTGTGCCGACCGATAAGCCGGTTCTCAGTCTCGATGCGGTCAGCCTGGAAGACGCGCTGAAAGACGCCAAAGACAATCGCCCGGAACTTCGCCGTTTGCAATTGCAGAAAGACATAAACGCAATCGACATCAGTTATTTCAAAAACCAGATCAAACCGCAGATTGATTTGAATACGACGTTTTCGCTCGGCGGTCTTTCACTGTCGGGACAGAATTCGGAAACGACGACTTTTCCGGTTATCGCCGCAAACGCGCCTTTGAACGCCGACGCTTTTTTATTGAACGAAATCAACAGAGTGCGCGCATCTTTAACGACTGCCGGAATTCCGATTGAGGCTCAGCCGAGGATTCCCAACCAAACCGTTTCAGGCTTGCCCGATTACCTTTCGGGCGGAACGACCCGCTCATTTCAGAATCTTTTCCGCACGGACGCTCCGAGTTTTTCGGTCGGCGTGACATTTTCATTCCCGGTCGGCAATACAACGGCAAAAGCCGATTTAGCCGGGGCGAGAATTCAGGACGAGCAAATTCAAGCGCAGAGTCGCTCACAGGAACAAGCCATTATTGCCGAAGTGCGAAACGCCGTTCAGTCGGTTGAAACAGCCCGTCAAAGAGTTTTGACTGCTCGCCGCGCGCGCGAAAACGCCGAAATACAGCTTGAAGGCGAACGCAAATTATTTGAAGTCGGGCGATCGACGACATTCCTGCTTTTCCAGAGAGAAAACGCTTTAACGAATGCGAGAAACTCGGAGATTCGCGCCGAAACCGATTACAACAAAGCTTTGTCAGATTTGCAGCGAGCTACCTCGACGACTTTCCGCGTGAACAATATCGAGGTCAATTCCCCGGTTGACGATCAATAATACGGTTAAACTCAAATGAAAAAGAGGCGCGAGCCATTAAACTCGCGCCTCTTTTTTTGATGTTTATAAAATTATGTTTATAAAATTACTGGTTCGGTTCATCAATTAAAGCGTCGTCGATTTGCTTTTCTAATTTCTCGCGCAGCCTTTCGACCAGCGCGTCGGCTTTCTGAACGTTTAATTCCAGGCTTGTTTTTGCGTTTCCGATTCCGGTTAAAAGAGTTTGCAAATTACTTTTATCGACAGTCAGGGTTTTACGTCGCGCGTCGCGCAGTTCTTCCGGACGAAGCGAGCCGGCGATGGCGACCGTTCGCTCGATCATTTCCGGTCGAATGTCGTATTCGATCTGATCGAGCCGGGTTTTAATTTGATTTTCTTTTTCAATCATTTCGAAAAGCTGTTTACGCAAACTCTCAGACCGCTGTTCGGCGCGTGTCAGAATATCGAGATTCAGAAGCAAACGTTTTTGTTTTTCGTCCGGGTCTTTCTTTTGATTGGCTTCGAGGCTTTTCAGGCGTTCATTTAAATCACTTATCCCGCTGTTTGCGGCAGTCCCGGTTTTTTCCACCGAATTTTCCGTTTGAGACGCGGTCTGATTTTCAACCGGCTGAATGACAACTTGATTTTCATTCGGAAAATCCTCGGCGCGGCTTATAATCAGCGGTTCGCCCTGGGTTTTAACAGGCGTCGGCTGCGCTACGGCGCCGGCTCTTTTTGTTTTAGACCGCCGGGCGGTTTGCGCCGCCGCGTCATCGGCGAGCAAAACTAAAAAGAGAAAATTAGCCAGCCCCAAAACAGCGATGAAACGCCAATTTGTAATTTTTAATTTCATTATTTTCTTCAGCCTTTGGTTTTTTTGTTTTTGTCGGGAATTAAATCTCCGGTAAAAATCTCAACCACGTTTTTCGCCGTCCCGACAAAAGGTATCGCGTCAATACCGGAATTAACGACGCCTTTAACCACGCCCTTTCTTTTAATGCTTTGCCCGATTAAACCAATTGCCACAACCGTTCCGACATACGGAACGGCTTTTGCCACGCGCTTAGCGATATGCCAACCGCCCGTTTGAATCAATTTACGCTTTAATGTAGTGTTTTTCTCCGTCATTTCGTTCAGTTTATACTTGCTTTAATCTGATGACAACAGCATACTTTTGTTTGCACGAACAAATCCGACAAAAGTTTCAATTTTCAAATAATTATGTCGCTAAAGGTAACGAATCTTTCAAAAAGATATGATGATAATTGGGTTTTGCGCAACGTTTCTTTCGAGGTTGAGAAATGCGAAGTTTTCGGAATCTTCGGCGCGACCGGCGCCGGCAAATCAACGTTAATAAGGCTTATTTCCGGCTCGGAACAACCCGACGGCGGCGGCGGAACGATTCATTACAATTCAAGCGACGTGACGACTTTATCCTGCCCGGACCGGAATTTTTATTTTCCGCGCCTGACCAATGACACGTTTTGGGAAAATCTCTTTAATACGAAAAATAAATCGCAGTTAGCCGACGGCGAAGGACAGGTTTTAGCGCTCGAAGAAGCTTTGCAGAATGCCGAAAGCGTTTTGCTGCTCGACGATTCTTTTTGTTATATGGACAGGCTTCTGCGCCTGGAAAATTACGATAAACTGCACCGGACGGTCGACGAAAAAAAATTGATTGTCGTGATTGCGAGCAATGATTTCAACGAAGTTATGCGTCTTTGCGAGCGAATCGCCGTTTTGCACGAAGGCGAGATAAAGCAAATCGGCACGCCGCGCGAAATATACGAATCGCCGAATTCAATCGCCGTCGCGCGAATCACCGGCAGAAACAATCTGATCGAAGCCGAGCGCCTTTCGTCGAGCGAAGCGGAGCTTCCGGAATTTCAAACACTGACCGGCAACCACAAACTTTTCACGAGACGAGTGGGGAAAACCTGTTCGGAAAATCTCAATCAAAACGTCACCCTGGCTATTCGCCCCGAACATATATCGATTTCTTTCGGCGCTTCTTTTCCCGAAGACAACTTGCTGAAAGCCGAAATTATCGATATTAAATTCCACGGCGCGACCACTTTAATCCGGCTTAATTCAAACGGTTTGATTTTGGAAGCGCTGGTTTTAAGATTGGTCGGGTTAAACGTCGGCGATGAATGCATGGTCGGGCTTCCGCCGGATAGAATTTTAGTTTTGCAGAATTAAAAAAAGGCAGATTAAACATCTGCCTTTTTTCCTTTAAGTCGAACGAATTTTAATTGTAATTCGGCACTAAAATCAACTGCAAGCGGCGATTTTTCGCGCGATTGGCGTTCGTCGTGTTCGAAGCGACCGGCAAGCTCGCGCCGAAGCCTTTCGCTTCAAAACGGTCCTGCGCGATACCGAGCGAAGCCATTTTATCGACAATTGCCTGCGCGCGTTCCTGCGTTAAGGTTTGCAGAACGTCGGGCGTTCCGCGGTTATCCGTGTGCGCTTCGACAATGATTTTATAATCCGTATTGCTCGACAAAACTTCGCCGAGCCCGCTCAATTTCAAATCGCTCGCCGGAGCCAAACTGCTTAGACGGATTCCCGACCAGAGATTTTCCGGTAAAGTCAAAATAATTCCGCGCTCGTTTCTCGCGACCGTTCCGAAGCGTTTCAAAGTCTGCATCAAAAACGGCTCGTTAGCCTGCAATTGAGCGATGCGGTCTTGCTGCGCCTGAGCTTGAGTCTGCGCTTGTTCGGCTGCCTGGCGCTCGCTTTCGATCTGATTGACACGGTTTTTGTAAGAATCGACCTCGACTTTTGTTTTGCCGAGTTCTTCGCGCAATTTTCCGAGTTCTTCGCGCAGCTCTCTTACCTGATTCGAATAGTTCAAAGCGTCGCGCTCGGCGAGTTCCCGGTTGCGGGTTTCTCTTGCGAGCTCGGATTTCAAATCGTCAATCTGCGACTGAGCGTCAAGGAATTTTTCTTCCGCCAGCCTGACTTCCGCATCCTGCCGCGTTCGTTCGTTGCGTTTTTCGCGGGCTTCTTTACGCACCGCAGCCGTCATCTCGGCTTTTACAGCCGCGCTGATCGCCTGCCTTGCCGTAATATCAATCTGCTCTTCGGGTCGCCCGGCTTTCCATGCCGTTTCTGCGCTGTTTAAAAGCGTTGTCGCCTGCGTATATTCATCAACCGCATCGCGACCCGCCCCGGCGAATTGAGCGAGCGCGACGGCTTGTTTCGCCTGAAGAATGGTCGAAGGAGTTTTCGAATAATCTATTTCCGCAATTTCCGGCGTTCTGGCATCGCGGAAAAAATCGGACGAATTGCCGAAATACTGCACGGCTCTGGTCGTCGCGATTGTTCTGCCCGACTGAGAATACGGCGTTAAGTTTTCCAGCATAATCGCCTGCGACGGCTGGCGAACGAGAAAATGCGGCTCAGCCGTAACAATCAAAGCGAAGGTTTGCAGCGGAGTGGTCACGGAAATTCTCGAATCGAATTCAAAAAAACCGCGCCGCTTGATTTCACCGAGATTGTCGATTTGCCCGTCGGGCGAAACCGCCCATAAAACATACGTGGCGTAACCGGCTCCGAGCTCGAACGGACGCGGCATCTTTGAAACCGTTAATTCGATTTCCGTTCCGTTCCGGCTCGTTCGCTTGATTTTCGCTTCGCCCTTCATTCTCGGAAAACGCGTTGTTCCGCGAAACTGGGTTTGAACGACTTCATCGAGCGGATAGGTAATCGCGGTAGTCTGCCGCGCAACGTCAACCTGCGCGTTTGCGGCGATTGCGGTCGTAAAAATTAATGTGAAAATGAACAGAAATAGATTAATGGATTTGATAACTTTGGAATTTTGCATTTATTACTCCTTCGGAATGGCGCTTTAAAGAAGATGCCACAAAGTATTTTCACGTTGCAAACTGCGGGTTTATTTTGCCGTCTTTTCTGGTTTTTAATAATAATCCGTCAACTTAAATTTGGAATTTCCCTATCGTACAATTAAAGTATATCTTTATTTTCACATCGCAATGAACGATTTTAAGCGACTTCTCAAATATCTGCGCCCGCACTGGCTGACTTTTTTGCTGGCGACAATCGCAATGGTTTTCGTCGCTGTCTTTGAAACCGCCATCGGCGCGCTGCTCGTTCCGATTTTCGAGCAATTTATGCCGAATGCGGCGAAAAATTCGGAAACCATCTTTGATCTGCAAAAATATATTCCGAAAGACGATTGGTATCGTTCGTGGATGATGATTTCGGTTTTGCTTTTTTCCTTTACGGTTCTCAAAGGAATTGCCGAATATTTTTCTTCGTATTTAATGGCGAAAATCGGACAAACTTCCGTTTTGCATCTGCGACAAGAACTTTACGACCATTTATTAAACCAATCAACAAATTTTTACGAAAAAAACCGGACTAACTATCTCGTTTCCCGTCTTGTAAACAGTTGTTCGGCAATCGAGCTCGCCGTTTCGGCAAATTTGCGCGACGTTCTGCGCGAAAGTTTTATGCTCGTTTTTTTTCTCGGCGCGGCGTTTTATTTTAACTGGCGCTTGATGCTCGGCGCGCTGATTATCGCGCCCGTGATCGGAATTTTAACCTCAAGATTCAGCAAAGCCCTGAGAAAGTTAGCCGAAGAATCTTACGAAGGCAACAAGCTTTTAACCGATACGGCGCAGGAAACGCTTTCGAATCAAACAATCGTCAAGGCTTACACAGCCGAAAAACGCGAAAAATCGCGGTTCGCAAAAGTGGCAAACGTCATCGCGCGCGCAAACCTGCGTTCGGGCAGAATCGCCGCGACTTCGCCGCCGACAATCGAAATTATCGGAACGGTCGCGATCGTCGTGCTGTTTTATTTCGGTTTGCGCGAGATAAATACGAATTCGATGGACGCGGCGCAGTTTTTTACATTCCTGTTTTTCCTTTTGCGAAGCTACGACCCGATGCGCAAAATTTCGCGCCAGCACAACGAACTGACCAAAGCGTTTGCCGCCGCGCGCGACGTTTGGGATGTTTTGGACAAAGACGAAGTTTTGCCGGAAAAAGCGAACGCCGCCGAGCTTAACGCGCTGAGCGATAAAATCAGGCTTGAAAACGTTTCGTTCAGCTATCAAAACTCCGATAAAAAAATTCTCGATTCCGTCAGTCTGGAAATTCCCAGAGGCTCGGTTGTCGCTCTGGTCGGCGAAAGCGGCGGCGGCAAATCCAGCCTGATAAAACTCGTCCAGAGACTTTACGACCCGACCGGAGGCGCTATTTTCTGGGACGATACGGATTTGCGCGACGCGCGAATTCGCAGCCTGAAAAAACAAATCGCGCTCGTCACACAGGAAACCGTTCTTTTTAACGAAACGATTCGCTACAATATTTCTTACGGGAAACCGGATGCGACAGAAGAAGAAATACGCGAAGCGGCGCGTATCGCTTACGCTCAGGATTTTATCGAAGAGCTGCAGCAAGGCTACGAAACGCTGGTCGGCGAGCGCGGCATTTTTCTTTCCGGCGGTCAGCGGCAGCGCATTGCGATCGCCCGCGCGGTTTTGATCAACGCGCCGGTATTGATTCTCGATGAAGCGACTTCGGCGCTCGACGCCGAAAGCGAGCGGCTCGTGCAAAAAGCTCTGGCTAATTTAATGCGCGACAAGACTTCGATCGTTATCGCGCACAGGCTTTCGACGATCAGAAAAGCTGACAAGATTGTAGTAATGGAAAAGGGTAAAATTATCCAAACCGGAACTCACGTCGAACTTTTGGAAAAAGGCGGCATTTACCGTAGGCTTTATGAACTGCAATTTGCAGAGGAAGAATTTTTAGAGAAAAATAAATTATGAAATCAATGACCGGTTTCGGACGCGGCGCTGTCACGGAAGAAAACTTCGCCGTCACCGTTGAATTAAAAACTGTGAACAATCGTTTTCTGGATATTAATCTGCGGCTTTCGGGCGAGCTGCAGCCGCTCGAATCAATCATCAAGCGACAAATCACCAATAAGCTCGCGCGCGGGCGCGTCGAATTAAATCTTGGTTACGAGCGCACAAACGAAATCAACTACGAGCTTAATCGCCCGATGATTACGGGCTATCTGGCGGCGATGAAAAAAATGCAGGAGGAATTTTCTCTTGCGGGCGAGCCTGATTTAAACGTTATCGCGCGTCTGCCGAACGTGCTTTTGCCGAAAAAAGACGATTTAAGCGAAGATTTCATCGCGGGCATTGAAAAAGCCGTTAATTCAGCGCTCGAAGATTTGGAAAGAATGCGCGAAATCGAGGGCGAAATATTAAAAAGCGAGCTTGTTTTCCGTTTAACCGAAATCGAAAACCGCCTTCCGGCAATTCAGACGGAATCAGGAGCCGTTTCCGAAGAATATCGCCAGCGCCTGACAAAAAGAATCAATGAATTTTTAGCCAAATCCGAATCGCAGATCGAAATCGACCAGGCGAGATTGGCGCAGGAAATCGCGTATCTTTCCGACCGAAGCGATATTTCCGAAGAAATCCAGAGATTGAAAAGTCATATCGAGCAATTTTATTCGATAATGGACGACGAAAAAGACGTCGGTAAACGACTGGATTTTCTGACGCAGGAATTAAACCGCGAGGCGAACACGATCGCATCGAAAACAAACAATCTAATCGTAAAAGAAAACGCTCTGGCAATAAAATCCGAGATCGAAAAGATCCGCGAGCAGATACAAAACGTAGAATAATGATGAATGAATAAAGGTGAATGGCGAATGTAAAGTTTTTTTGGTTTTCCCAATCATCATTATTCATTGACCGTTTATTCGATCCCAATTATGAAGGGTAATTTAATTATCATCAGCTCGCCGTCCGGCGGCGGCAAAGGCACTTTAATCAGGGCTGTTTTGAAAACGATTCCGAATATCGGTTATTCGGTTTCTTATACAACGCGGCAGATGCGCGAAGGCGAGGAAAACGGGCGCGATTATTTTTTTGTTTCGAGAGCCGAATTTTCCGGTTTGATCGAAAAAGAAGAATTTCTGGAATTCGCAGAGGTTCACGGCAATTTATACGGCACTTCGATTGTGCAGGTGCAAAAGGAAATCGAAAACGGAAACGACGTGATTTTGGAAATAGACGTGCAGGGCGCGGAAAGCATCCGGCGAAAAATGCCCGATGCCGTCAGTATCTTTATTCTGCCGCCGTCGTTTGAAGTCTTGCGCAATCGTCTAATCAATCGCGCAACGGAAAAACGAAAAGATTTATCGCTCCGGCTGCGGAATTCGATCAACGAAGTTCGGCAGTATGAATATTTCGATTATGTCGTAATCAACGACGATGTCGAAAAAGCGACCGCCGATCTGCAAACCGTCATTTCAGCCGAAAGACTGAAACGTGATAGACAAACAGAAGCGATTCAAGGTATTCTAGGTAGTTTCGATATATCGAAAATTATTACTCTTGGAGAACAAACATAAATTATGGTTGAACAAGTCGAAAACAAAGAAGAAGCGCAAACCGAAGAAACGAGCACAGGCAAAGCGATTCCGGAAATTGACTCGAAATATCGAATGATTATCTTAGCGGCACAGCGCAGCAAGCAACTGCAGCGCGGCGCGACTCCGCGCGTTGACGCCGATATGCGCAAACAAAAGCCGACGCGCGTCGCGATGAGAGAAATTCAAAAGAAAAAGATCGATTTTGATATTTTAGAAAGTTAAATTGTCGTTTAATTTATAATTTCAAAAATTAAAAAAACGGTAATATTTAAGGTTCGGAGTTTAACTTTTTTTCAATTCTGTTTTCATTCCATTCGAGAAATTTATTCGCGGCTTCGCGGGCTTCTATTTCAAACGGAATACTGAGATATGCCTGCCGCCGCGAATTTGCGTCCCATCTTTGCTGTTTCTTTAAATTTGTCCAGTAATCCCGCAGATACACGTATAAAAATTTAACAAATCCTCTGCTTTGATATTGAATAACGTGAGTAATTTCGTGAACTACCAAATCTTCGGGTAGTTTTTTTTGCTTGTTCGCCGTTAGCGTGACGAGCTGCGGCATTATGAAAATGCGCTTGCCGAAAGTTATGCCGTTTGAGCCGGAAATCAACGTAAAAATTTCGGTTATTTTCCCGGCATAAAAATAAATAGCCGGAAGCCGGAAGTTTTCATCCTGCAGAAACTCACGAAAAAACCTTTCAATTTTTCGCTGCGAATTTTCGGAAAGTTTCATACCTTTAAATACGAATAAAGCCGCTGTAAACGGCTTTATTCACTAAAACTTTAAACAGCCCTTTTATCTGTTAACGTTATTGGCTGTATTTTTTATCGCATCCCCGACCGAATCGATCGTATCGGAAACGCCGCGTTTAAATTTGCCCCAGGTTTCCTGGGTTTCGCCGCCGGCATTTTGCAGATCGCCTTCAGCTTCCAGATCGCGGTCGCCGGTCGTTTCTCCTACTTTTTCCTTGACCGTTCCTTTGACTTGTTCCCATTTGCCTTCGGCTTCGTCCCTGTTAATTATTGACATAAATTTCTCCTTTATTTAATTGATTTGTACGCTTTTCAGACAAAACGCACAGTTAAACTAAATAAAAGCAATTTACATACCTTTGTAATTCGGACCTCCGCCGCCTTCGGGCGTGACCCAGTTGATCAGTTGATACGGGTCCATAATATCGCACGTTTTGCAGTGAACGCAGTTTGAAAAATTGATTTTCAGCTCTCGTCTTTCGGTTTTTGCGTTAAATTCCATTTCATAAACCGACGCCGGGCAAAAACGCTGGCACGGATTGCCGTATTCTTCGGCGCAGCGTTCGGCGCAGATTTCCGTGTCGAGCACGTGAAGATGCGCGGGCTGGTCTTCGTCGTGAGCGACCCCGGCGTGATAAACGTCCGTGATTTTATCGAATGTAAGTTCTTTATCGAATTTTAAATCCGGGTAGCGCTGCTTGATATCATCGCCTTTATAATCGTATTCGGAAAGCTTTTCCATTCGCTCGTGACCGGCTTCGTGATGTTCTTTCGGCATAAAGCCCCACGCATAGCCGCCCGTAACGAACTGCAAACCCGTATTGACAAGCGCCGACCAGCGCCCGGCTTGAAACGCCCCGTGAAAATTGCGAACCGGGTAAAGCTCGTCGTAAATCCAGCTTGCCGAAACTTTCTCTTCAAAATGCTGCAGCGTTTTTGAAGTAAAATCATTGTGCGTAAAGGCTCCGAGAATCGTTTCGGCGGCGAGCATTCCCGATTTCATCGCCGTGTGAATGCCCTTGATTCGCTGCCCGTTCAAAAACGATCCCGAATCGCCGACGATCAAAACGCCGTCCGCGTAAAGCTTCGGCATCGTGTTCCAACCGCCCGCGTTGATGGTTTTCGCGCCGTATTTCAGCATTTTCCCGCCCGCCAGCACTTTCGCGACTTCCGGGTGCGTTTTAAATTTTTGAAACTCGGCGTGCGGATCGATCAGCGGATCGAGGTAATCGAGCCCGGTCACGTAGCCGATGCTGACGACGTTGTTTTTCATCCCGTAAATCCAGCCGCCGCCGTAAGTTTTTGTGTCGGAGGGAAATCCGAGCGTGTGAACGACCTGACCTTCTTCGATGTTTCCCGCCGGAACTTCCCACAATTCTTTGACGCCGATCGAAAAAACCTGCGGTTCTTTGCCTTCGTTAAGTCCGAGGCGCTGCATCAAATGTTTTGCCAGCGATCCGCGCGAGCCTTCGCCGAGAACCGTAACTTTCGCGAGAAGATCGACGCCGGGCTCGAAATTTCCTTTCCGCTCTCCTTCTTTATTGATTCCCTTGTCGCCGGTGCGCACGCCGATGACGCGATTTTCTTCGTCGTAAAGCATTTCAGCGCCCGGAAATTCCGGGAAAATATTAATTCCCGCTTCTTCGCATTTTTCGCCCAGCCATTCGCACATTTTGCTTAAACTGAGAATGTATTTGCCGTGATTTTTAAGCGGCGGCGGCGTCACCGGCGATTCGATTCGCCGATTTTCCGTCAGATACCAGAAAGCGTCGCTCGAAACGACCGTATCGACCGGGCAGCCCTGTTCGAGAAAATCCGGCATCAATTCGCGAATCGCAATCGGGTCCATTACCGCGCCGGATAAAATATGCGCGCCGACAAACGAACCTTTTTCGATAATCCCGATTTCCAGATCGGGAATTTTTTCGCCGCTTTTTCTGCCGCGCTCGACCAGCTCGTTATGCTCGTCAACAATATTTTTCAAATGCAGCGCCGCTGCTAAATTTGCCGGTCCCGCTCCGACAAAAACCACGTCCATTTCCAGTTGTTCGCGTTCAATGTTCATATAATTAATGAATAGTCATTCAGTTTATGCAAGTATAACAAATTTTCTTCACTAAATTCGATTTTTACTTAAAGTTAAATTAACAAATCAAGCATTTAAGGCGCAATCAACCCTTATTATATTATCTTCTTAAAAGGATTTTTGATAATAACTTAATGGCAGAATTCGGCAATAAATATTTATTAATATGTTTTACGGTTTAAGCCAAAAACGGGCGGGTTTATACGTTCCCGCCCGCGACAATTTGCATTTGACTGTAATCAATCTTCGAATTGCTTTCGCAAACTTTCCGTGTACGGGGCGCGCGCGACGCCTTTTTCCGTGATGATTGCCGTGACAAATTCGTTCGGCGTAACGTCGAACGCGTAATTGCTGACATCGATGCCTTCGGGCGCGAGCTGAATTTGCTGGATGTGCGTGATTTCGCGAATGTTGCGTTCTTCGATCGGGATTTCTTCGCCGGTCGGGCAATTTAAATCGACTGTCGAAAGCGGCGCGGCGACGTAAAACGGGATTCCGTGCTGCCTCGCTAAAACCGCGACCATATACGTGCCGATTTTGTTTGCGACGTCGCCGTTTGCGGCGATGCGGTCCGAGCCGACGACGACAGCCTGAACGCGACCTTTTTTCATGACGTGACCGCTCATATTGTCCGTGATAAGCGTGACCGGAATATCATCCTGAAGAAGTTCCCACGCGGTCAGGCGCGCGCCCTGCAAATACGGGCGGGTTTCATCGGCGATAACCGAAATCTTTTTGCCGTCGGCGACCGCGCCGCGCACTACGCCGAGCGCCGTGCCCCAAACGCCGCCGGTCGCCAAAGCGCCCGCGTTGCAATGCGTTAAAACGGTCGAATTATCGTCGAGCAGCTCGCCGCCGAATTTGGCGATCAGGCGCTGCGATTCGATGTCTTCTTCGTGAATCGCTTTTGCGTCTTCGATTAAAACCTGCTTGATCTCGGAAATCGATTTCCCTTCTTCTTTGGCTTTCTGAAAAGTGCGTTTCATCCGGGCGATCGCCCAGAAAAGATTAACGGCGGTCGGGCGCGTTTTGCCGAGAGTCTGGCAGATGTATTCGAGCTCGTCTTCGAAATCCGTCATATTCGTGCCGACAAAGTTTTTCGCGCCGAGAGCGATGCCGTAAGCCGCGGAAACGCCGATTGCAGGAGCGCCGCGCACGACCATATCCGTAATTCCGTCAGCCACTTCCGCGTAAGTTTTCAGCGTCAGCCATTTTTCTTCGGTTGGAAGCAGACGCTGATCGAGCATTTCGACGCCTTCGTCCGACCATTTCACAGGTATTATCATCTGGTTTAATTTTCCTTGTTTCCTTGTATTTTTTCTTGTATTTTTCTTTGTTATAAAAAATTGTTTCTCAAATCTTACGGAAAAAAACGGGCGCTCACAAGAAAGCTGAAACTTTTTTTCCCGCAATGTGCGCGTTATAAGAGCTAAAGCAGGTCGAGGTGATCCTTTAAAATTCGACTACCGCTTTAGATTGCCCGCGCGCAAAAGTTGCGGGCAATAAACATCTCCAGCTTTTTACAGTTTTTACAGTTCTTTACAGCTTTTTACAGCTTTTTCAAGACTCCCGCCGGGCATTTTTAAAATTCCCGGCAAGCCTTTTACCATTTTGCCGGATTCGAAAAATCTGATCTTAAAACATAACAAATAAAAAAATTATTCATTAGTCAAAGATTTTTCGTATAAATTTTCGCTTGATTTCGTTATTATTTTCTTATATGAGCGCTCCGACAAGTTCCGAATTTTGCATAATCGCCGAAGGTTTCTATGAAACGGTCGAAGAAGCGAAACACGCTTTGTTTGATCCTTTTATCGAAGATTTCGTTGAAAAAACGGGAAAATTTAAATTTCATCAAGCCGACGAAATCTTCGTCGCCAGCGGAATCGCTTTGAGCGATTTGTCCATTTCAAAAATCGAAGAAGAGGTTTTCGAAATTTCCTGCCGCGATTCGCCGCAAATTTTAACGCGAAGACGCGCCGAACAATTGATCGAAAAATTAGAACGGCAGGCGATGTTCGACGATCTGCGCATCGAAGAAATCGCTTAATTTATAAAAGCCTTAAACATTTTAAATAAATAAATAAAGATGACGGAAAAGCGTTTTTTAGACGGGAAAATCCTCGTCAAAGTCGGCGATATAACCGAAGAAAAAATTGACGCGATCGTTAACGCGGCGAATTCCGCGCTGCTCGGCGGCGGCGGCGTTGACGGCGCTATTCACCGCAGAGGCGGCGCGAAAATTACAGAAGAGTGCCGCGAAATTCGCCGAACAGCTTTCCCGCACGGTTTGCCGACCGGAAAAGCCGTAATTACTTCGGGCGGAAATCTTCCGGCTCGATTTGTGATCCACACTGTCGGACCGGTTTACGGAACTAACGGGGGCAAAGACGCCGCGCTGCTCGCCGATTGCTACAAAAATTCTCTTGAACTCGCCGCGGAAAACAATCTTCGAACGATCGCTTTTCCGTCCATTTCAACCGGCGTATATGATTACCCGAAAGGCGAAGCCGCAAAAGTTTCTTCAAACGCGATTCGCGATTTTTTATCGAAAACAGATGTGATTAATGAAATCAGACTCATCTTTTTTTCCGAGCCCGACGCGCGCCTTTTTCTTGAACATCACAATTTATCTTAATGTTTCCTTCCCAACATAGTTTGCCGTTTATTTTTCGATAGTTTATAGTTTCAAAAACATTCCTATTATTATGTAAGCGGAACATTTGTTTAATTCCGAGACATAAAATAAACATAAAGGAATAAATATAATGCTCTCTAAAAATATGATGAATGCAGTTGGTTTACAGTCAGAACAAACTTTCCGAAACGATTTTTTCTTCTCCCGCGAATTACCTGAAAATTTACAGTTATTAGACAAAATTTCCTGGAATTTTTTCTGGTCGTGGCGTCCTGCTGGCGCGAATCTTTTTCGCGAAATCGAACCGGCGCTTTGGGATCAGTGCGAGCAGAATCCGCGTCTTTTTCTGAAAAATATCAGCCAGCTTCGTCTCTGGCAAAAATCCTTCGATCACGAATACATCGAAAATCTCAAACGTTTTGCCGAAGAATTCGAAAAATACAGCACCGAGCCGGTTAAAACTTTCGGCGCGGTTACGCCAGAACATCCGGTCGCGTATTTTTGCGCCGAATACGGCGTGCACAATTCCCTGCCGAATTATTCGGGCGGTCTCGGCATTCTGGCTGGCGATCATCTGAAATCAGCGAGCGATTTAAACGTTCCGCTCGTCGCCGTCGGGCTGCTTTATCGCTACGGTTATTTTCGGCAGAAAATCGGTCACGACGGCTGGCAGCAGGAAAAATATCACGACGTTTTCACGTCTGAACTGGCTGTAAAACCTGTCACGGACGAAAACGGCGAAAGAGTTTTCGTGTCGGTCAATATTCGCGGGCGCGAAGTGCAGGCGCAGGCTTGGCTGGCTGAAATCGGCAGAATAAAACTTTACCTGCTCGACACGAATTTGCCGCAAAACGCCGAAGTTGACCGCTTGATTACGGGGCATCTTTACGGCGGCGATACGGAAACGCGCATCGTGCAGGAAAAAGTTCTCGGAATCGGCGGCGTTCGTCTTTTGCGAAAACTCGGCGTTTCGCCGTCGGTTTTTCATTTAAACGAAGGACATTCCGCATTTTTGACCTTAGAGCTGGCGCGCGAGTTTTTAGACGCCAACCCGGACAAAACCTTCGGAGACGCGATCGCTTATGTGCGCGAAAACTGCGTGTTTACAACTCACACGCCGGTTGCCGCCGGAAACGACGAGTTTTCGCCGGAAAAACTTTCCGAATGTTTCGACGCAAGCTTTTTTTCTCAATTGAAAATTACCGAACAGGAGTTTTTCGCGCTCGGTCGCACAAATCCGGCTAACGAATCCGAATGGTTCGGAATGACGCCTTTTGCTTTAAGAATGTGCCGCTCGGCAAACGGCGTCAGCGAAAAACACGGCGAAGTTTCGCGCGAGCTTTGGCTGAAGATGTTCCCGGAAGGCACAAAAGCCGAAAACGTGCCGATCACGCATATTACAAACGGCGTGCACGCCCCAACATGGATCGCGCCGATTTTTCAGTCTTTGTACGAAAAACACATCGGCGCCGATTGGGCGCAGCTCATACGCGACGAAAGAAAATGGCGCGCGGCGATCGAAAAAATTCCAAACGCCGAAATCTGGAAAGCGCACGTTTCACTGAAGAATCTGCTGGTTTCTTTTATTCGTCATAAAACTTTTTCAAAAGAAACGGGGCTGCACGAAACCATCAACGAGCGCGAAGATACAAACAAACTTTTTTCGCCCGGTGTTTTAACTATCGGTTTTGCTCGCCGCGTTGCGGCTTACAAGCGCTGGGATTTGCTTTTTTCGGATTTGGACAGACTTCTGAAACTCGTCGATGATCCGGATCGCCCGGTTCAATTCGTTTTTGCCGGGAAAGCGCATCCGCAGGATCGCATCGGAAAACAGGTTTTGCAGAAATTAATGAGTATTAATCATAATTCGAGCTGGCAAAACCGCGCCGTGTTTATCGAGGATTACGATCAGGAAGTGGCGCGCTACCTGGTTCAGGGCGTTGACGTCTGGCTCAATGTTCCGCGCAGACCGCTCGAAGCTTCCGGCACGAGCGGACAAAAAGCGGCGATGAACGGCGGTTTGAATTTTTCCATTCTGGACGGCTGGTGGATTGAAGGCTACAACAAAGAAAACGGTTTTTCCATCGGCGAATTAAAAGTCGATGGCGACGAGGAAATAATCGATCGCGAAGACGCCGAAGCGCTTTACACGGTTTTGGAAAATGAAATCGTCCCGGCTTTTTACTCGAAAGACGAAAACAATCTGCCGACCGAATGGATTCGCCGTTTGAAAAACGCGCTTATCACTTTAACGCCGCAGTTTTCGAGCGACAGGATGGTTAAGGATTACATAGAAAATATTTACAATTAATAGATTGTTCGCTTTTTTCTATTATTTTCATTTGTAATCCATTCGTATTTCATTTGCAGATTAACTTGTGTCGCTGCGAGCGCGAAAGCTGTCCGGCGCAATTTGAGCGGCGCTGCCCGGCTGATCGTCGTCGGGATTGTTTTATCTTTGTTTGATATAATTAACTGCGGCGGCGGAATGTATTTTATATTGCCGATTCCGATTGCAGGATACGCCGGCGGCTTTCAGGCAGATTTACCGGCTTTGTCGGCAGAGCGCGAATTCGATCCGCCGACGCCCGACTATTACCGAGGAATTAAATTAATTTATGAGTGCAAATTTTATAAAAGTTGATTCGACTGAAAAACTTGAAGCCTTGTTCAGCGAGTCTCACGAAAAACCCGTCGTTTTATTTAAACACAGCACGACGTGCCCGATCAGTTCCGGCGTTTACGAAGAAGTTTCCAGAGTTCCGGCGGACATCAATTTAGTAATCGTTCAATCGTCGCGCGATCTTTCAAACGCGATTGCCGCAAAAACAGGCGTTCGCCACGAATCGCCGCAAGCGATCATCATAAAAAACGGCGAACCGATTTATCACGCCTCGCATTTTGACGTGACGGCGAAAGACATTATTAACGAATTAAGCGGCGAAATGTAATAGAAATAAAAAGAGAGGCGAGGCGTTAAAAGAAGTATTGCTTTTTTTTTACTTCCGATTTCTCGCCTCTCTTTTTTTTTCAAAACCAAAAATATGATCGAACCTTTACAAGTTATCGAAGAAAGCGACAGCGCAATTTCAATTAAATGGTCGGACGACGCGGAAACATTATACAAAGCCGTCGATCTGCGCAGGGCTTGCCCGTGCGCGGGCTGCGTTAATGAATGGACTGGCGAAAAAACGCTCAAGGACGAAAATATTCCCGAAGATTTATCGTTTACGCATATAACGATCGTCGGCAGATACGCGCTCAATTTTCATTTTTCAGACAATCACGAAACAGGGATTTTCAGTTTTAATTATTTGCGCAAACTCGCCGAATAAACGGTGCGTTTTTAATATTTAACACTGATTTTCGAAATTGCTAGAAAAAGCGGTATTTATCCTGCTATAATAAATTTAGTTATGCAGGAAAGAGATATATTTGACGAACGACAAGAAACAAAACGAGCGAGCTTTTCCTGTCCGTTTTGTCGCGAAAGAAACGATTACGACGTTCGCTGGATGACACGGCGGAAAAAGAAAAATTTGCCGCGCAACTTAAACCAGCAGGACAGGCAAAGGTTCGAAAAATCAAGAGATTATATGGTACGCGTCGATGATATGCTGATGTGCAAAAATATGCGCTGCCGCAAAAGATTCGAAATTCCTTCGGCACAGTCGGTCGTATTTATTTAACTTTGTATTTTCTAATTATCAAGGAGGGTTTTTGATGGCTAACCAAGAGGAAAAAGATATGATATCGGGCAAAGGTTTGGAATTTTACGAGAACGAAGAATTACCGAGCGAAGAAATACAGGAGTTTATAAACGAAGAAATCGCGCGCGCTCCGCAAGACCCGGGCGAGCTCGTCGAACGTTTGAATGAGCATAATTCTTCATCCCCGGCGGATTCCGGCGGCGACGTCGATGCCGATTGGGCTGATGTCAATCAAACCGGTTCGGAAGCCGTTTTCGGACATAATCCGACGCCCGATCAATCGGATGTCGAGGAAAACGCCCACGCGATGGGACTTGATTATCAGGACAACGAGCCGCTCGATTTGCTCGAAAAACTGGAAAAACGCGACCGCGATCGCTACGAGTTAAACGAAAATTCCAAATCGGACAACGATATGATTTAGATTTGTCTGAATAAAAACAAAAAAAGAGAGGTTAATGAAATTTCATTAACCTCTCTTTTTTATTTCATCTAAAGTTATTAGTAAATAGTAAAACTATACTGAACTTGTTTAGTCACAGTTGCCGCATTACCGTTAACCATTTGCGGCTCGAATCTGATCGAACGCGCCGCGGCGATTGCCTGTTCGGTCAAACCATAAGGCAAACCGCTAACCGGTGAAATGCTGCCGATTTGTCCTGAGGCAAGAAACGTTACGCGTAGAGTGACAACTCCCTGAACCTGATTTTGCCGAGCCGCATCCGTGTAATTTGCACGAGGCTTGGAAACAATTCTCATAGCTTGAGTAATTGCTGGTTTCTTAGGAGCTGCCGGAGGTGGTGGCGGCGGACCGCTTCCTCTTCCGTCACCATTGCCGTTGCCGTTACCATTGCCGTTACCGTTACCACTGCCCGAACCGATCCCGTTGCCTTCGCCGGTTCCGAGACCGCCGCCGACGCCCGTTCCGCGTCCGCTGCCGATTCCGCCGCCTGAGCCGGTTCCGTTAGACAGAGCCGATGAAAGCGAAGAAGGAATACCGGTGCGTTCTTCGGTAATTTCTCTTTTAATGTTTCCCTGCGTTTCCTGCTTTAATTTAAGCGTCGGATTCGTCAGCTGCGGGATATTTACATCCGGCGGAGTAATCGGGTTTTCCGATTGTGGGGGAAGGCGTCCCTTCGAAGCTTCCTGCTGTTCTTCTTTTCCGCCGCCGCCGCCGCCGCCGCCTTTATCTTCATCTTTCTTCGGCGGAGGTTCGGTTTCTATCGGCGGAGGTTCTACCGAAGCGATCAAAGCTGACAAAGTGCCGTCGTCACCGATCGAGCCGACGAGTAAATCTTTATTGAAAAGCGAATAAATCGTGCTGCCGACCGCGAGCGAAACCATTAAAAACAAAGAACCGAAAAGAAGCGTGTTTCTTTGCTTAACGTTTTTCTCTTCGATAACGGTTATATGAAATCCGTCATCGATAAAAGGCGTCGGCGATTCCGAATGTTTGAAATTGTTCAAGGTATCCTGCTTGCCGTTGCTTCCGTTATTGCCACTGCCGTTTGAGTTGTTTGAAGCGGCTGCGGCGCTTGCCGCGAAAGTTTTCGGCGGCTCAGCAACCGGCGTTTCCGCTTTTTCGGTATTTACAACAGGCTGAGTAACTTCAGCTTTCGGCGTCTCGACGTTTTTTGTTTCAACCGGAACTGCGGCAGGCTCGCCTGCAATCGAATGCGCGACAACTGCCGGCGCGGCTTTCACCGTCTCGGCTGGAGAAGTTTTTTCTTCAATCTCTGTGCTTGCCGGAGCGGTTTCGGCTGGTGCCGATTCCATAACTCCTTTATTTCCGCTGACCGGATTCATTTCAAACGCCTGTAACTTTCCTCCGCAATTCGGGCAAAAGCCGAACTTTTCAGCAAAGCTTTCTTCACACGAGTCACAAAACTTAACTATTTTTGCCATTTTTCGAGCCTCTCAATACTGCTGTGGTTTACTTGAAATTCACAGAAATAATTTTTGATTATACCTTGTTTTTTCTAGATGTTAAGCTTAATCTGAAAAAATTTACCACCCAAAATACAAGTTTCGCTTAACAAATTATAGGATTCGACAAAACCATAGATGCTTAATCAAGTTGACGCGATGCCTGTTGAGAACTAAAATTTTCTTTTGCGCGCCATCGAGAAAACCTTTTTATTTTCCTGTATTGACAACAGTTTTTCGCAAAGCTGCAACTAATAGAAGATTCCTTAATCTTTTCGATTTACATTCGATTTATAGATTTATATACGATGAAAAACAGATCAAATTTTAAAATACTTTCGGCTTTGTTTCTGCTTGCGACAATGACCGTGCTTTCCGTTTACGCTCAAGCGCAAAACTTTTCGAATCCGCGCCAGGAAAAACTTCTCAACGGCTTAAAGGTCTTAATGTGGAACGACCCGAAAGCCGAAAAGGTTTCGGTAAAAATTCGCGTTCACAGCGGTTCGTCGTTTGACCCGCAGGGAAAGGAAGGCGTTATGCAGTTGCTTGCCGACAATATTTTTCCGAGCGATTCGGTCAGGGAATTTTTTACAGAGGATTTGGGCGGCGGCATCGAGATCACGACCAATCACGACTACATACAGATTACCGCGACGGCGAAAAACGAAGAGTTTTTAACGATGCTCGAAACTCTTGCCAACGCCGTTTCGAAACCGACGATTGATAAAGAAACGACCGCAAAGCTGCGCGACGCGAGATTGGAAAAAGCAAAGGAGCTCGAAAAAGATCCGGCTTATGTCGCCGATCAAGCCGCCGCGCGGCGGCTTTTCGGAACTTTCCCGTACGGCAGACCGGTATACGGAACGACCGAAACTCTCCGGAAAATCGACTACGCAGATTTAATTTTCGCTAAAGATCGGTTTTTCACCGCCGACAATGCGACGATCACTATACACGGAAACGTTAAATCCGATCTGGCTTTTCGCGCCGCGCGCCGTTTTTTCGGTGCCTGGGCAAAATCGGAAAACCGCGTGCCTTCATCGTTCACGCAGCCCGTTGAACCTGACACGAAACCTTTCGGCATCAAGCTTTCGACCGCCGGCAATTCGGAAATCCGCTACGCTTTGCGCGGTTTAGCGCGAAACGATAAAGATTACGCGGCTTCGGAAATTTTGACCGTAATCTTAAAATCAAGACTGCAAAATCTTATTCCGAACGAATACGGCACAAATTTTCAGGTTCGTCACGACGCGCATATCTTGCCGGGATTAATGATTTTGGGGTATACGTCGCAGCCGGTACCGGTTATCACCGCCTCCAGCAGCAGCGGAACCACGCACGAGAATCTACCGAACAATGCCGCGTCACTGCTTCTGGCGAAGAACGTCACCAAAGAAGAATTCGACAAGGCTAAAGCCGAGGTTTTATCCGGGATTAAAAATAAACCGGTCAGCGATTGGTGGCTCGACGCCGATACGTTCAGGCTCGTTTCCGTTCAGGATGAGTTACAATCTTTTGAAACCGTAACTCCTACGGACGTTCAGCGCGTCGCGGAAAAATTAGCGAAAAATCCGGTTGTCCGGTTGTCTGTAATGCAAACCGGTGAAAACGCGGCGGCTACTAAAAATTAATGTCAAACGAAAGAACAGCCAATGAAATCGCGCATGCCAAAGCCGTGCGCGAAATGTTTTCCGGCATCGCTCGAAAATACGATTTTCTGAACCATTTTCTCTCGGTCAACACCGATAAGCGCTGGCGTCGATTAGTGCGCGGAAAGCTCGAAGACGTTTTGAGCCGAAAAGACGCGCTGGTTTTAGATGTCGCCTGCGGAACCGGAGATTTATCGCTCGAGCTGCAAAAAAACGCGAAAGCGAAAGTTATCGGCACGGATTTCTGCCGCCCGATGCTCGCCATCGCCCGCGATAAAAACGGCAAACACAACGAGCGAATTCCCTATGTCGAAGCCGACGGAATGAATCTTTCGTTTGCCGACGCGAGCTTCGATGCCGTGACGATCGCTTTCGGTCTGCGAAATTTTTCCAACTGGCAGGACGGCTTAAAAGAGCTGCACAGAGTTTTGAAAAAAGACGGCAAGCTCGTGATTTTGGAATTTTCAACGCCGGTCGTTCCCGGTTTCAAACAAATTTTCAATCTTTATTTCACGCAAATTCTGCCGAGAATCGGCGGCGCGGTCAGCGGCTCGCGCGGCGCATACGAATATCTCCCCGATTCGGTTTCGCGCTTTCCAGACCAGAAAGGTTTAGCCGAAATGATGCGCAAAACCGGCTTTTCCACAGTCGAGTATAAAAATTTGACGGGCGGAATCGCCGCGGTTCACAGCGGAATAAAAAATTAATTGTTTGTCAGCGATTCTTTTTCATTATAAAATTTCCCTGCTCGTGTCATTCCGATGAAATATAAAATCTTAAATTTCGCCCGCCAGCTCGCTCTAACTCTGCTCGTCATCTGGACGGTGGTTTCGCTCGTAACGCTTTTGATCGAACTCGTTCCGGGCGACCCGGCGACGACGATTCTCGGCGAAACCGCTTCAATGGAGCAAATCGCCGATTTCAACCGCAAACACGGGCTCGACCGACCGGCTTTTTTCTTTTCCTACAATTCGGCGGAGGGTTTTGACTGGAACGGCGCTGATAATCGCTATGTCGATTACTGGCTCGGGCTTTTGCAGGGCGATTTGGGCACGTCCTTTCGCACGGATCGTCCTGTCCTGGATATGATCCTTGAGCGTTATCCTTCGACGATAATGCTCGCGATAGTTTCGATGATAATCGCCGTCTCGATCGCCATTCCGCTCGGCGTTCTCGCCGGAACCAATAAGAATACGCTGATCGATAATTTTTCTTCGTTCGTCGCGCTTCTGGGAATTTCCCTGCCGACGTTCGTTATCGGTCCGTTTCTCGTTTATTTGTTTGCGGTAAAATTTCAAATATTCGCGCCGACGGGCAGCGCAAATCCCGAAGATATTATTTTGCCCGCCGTAACACTGGGCGCGGCGCTTTCGGCGATTTTAACGAGAATGGTGCGCTCGTCGGTCATCGAAGAACTCGGTGAAGACTACGTCCGAACCGCTCGCGCAAAAGGCTTGAGCGAGCGCAAAGTCGTTTACAAACACGTTTTGAAAAACGGTCTGATACCGGTCGTCACAATCTTAGGTTTGCAGCTCGGCGTTTTGCTTGCCGGCGCGATTATCACGGAAAAGATTTTTAACTGGCAAGGTTTGGGATTGCTGCTTTTAGACGACGGAATCGGCAAGCGCGATTACCGTCTCGTACAAGGCTGCGTTCTGGTTATTTCAGTAACTTATATTCTGGCAAATTCGCTAACCGATTTAGTATATCGCTGGCTTGACCCGCGCATCAGGCTTTCTTAGTGAAAAGTGAAAAACTAAAAACGAATAATTTGGTGTAAATACACCAACAAATGAGTAAATCTATTCTTAAAGAAAAAAGCTATTCTTTTGCAATCAGAATTGTGAAACTCAATCAGTATTTATGCGAAGAAAGAAAAGAATTTATATTAAGCAAACAAATACTTCGTTCAGGTACTGCGGTTGGAGCGCTTATTCGTGAAGCGGAATTCGGGCAGTCTAAAGCTGATTTTAGAAACAAAATGTCAATTGCCTTAAAGGAAGCAAATGAACCCGATTACTGGCTCAACCTGTTAAAAGATACAAATTATATCAATGAAAAAATGTTTCAAAGCATTTCAAATGATTGTACCGAATTAATTAAAATTTTAGTTTCGACCGTCAAAACAACAAAACAGTGAATAACTAATAACGAATGATGAAAAGTGAACATTAAAAATATTTTTCGTTATTCACTTTTCGTTATTCATTTTTCACTATTTATGAACCGTTTAACTTACATCGGCATCAGCATTGCTGTTTTATTTATTCTTGTGGCTATTTTTGCGCCGTTTGTCGCGACTTATGACGTGACGGCGCAGAACCTGTCGATGCGTTATATATCTCCTTCGGGCGAGCATTGGTTTGGAACCGACGCTCTCGGGCGCGACGTTTTTTCGCGCGTCGTTTACGGCGCTCGAATCTCGCTGCAGGTCGGCATTACGGTAGTCGTCGTTTCTACGGTTATCGGCACGTTTTTAGGCGCGCTTGCCGGTTTTTACGGCGGTTTTATCGATAAATTTTTATCCGGTTACGTTTTCAACGTCTTTCTCGCTTTTCCCGGTCTTTTATTAGCGATCGCGCTGGTTGCGTTCTTAGGCGCAGGGCTCGGCAAATTGATTCTCGCGCTCTGCATTATCGGCTGGGTCGGTTACGCCAGAGTGATTCGAGGACAGGTTTTAAAGGTTCGCGAATATGATTTTGTGCAGGCGGCGCGGGCGCTCGGCGCGAGCAATATGCGAATTTTATTCACGCATATTTTGCCGAACGCGATCCAGCCTTTGATCGTTCAGGCTAGCTTGGGAATGGCTGGCGCGGTTTTGTCCGAAGCCTCGCTTTCGTTTCTCGGTCTGGGAATTCCGCCGCCGGCGCCGAGCTGGGGAACGATGATCGAAGAAGCGCGCGGGCTCGATATTTTGTACAACGCGCCGCACGTATTGTTTTTTCCGGGCATCGCCATCGCGCTGACTGTCCTGGCATTTAACTTTATCGGCGACGGGCTGCGCGAATATCTCGACCCGAAACAGCGCAAACGCTAAGCAGATGACGGCAATTTCCATCAAGAATTTATCAAAAACTTATCCGCCGCCGTTTCCGCGCTTAAAGCGGGCTTTCAGATTGCCGGTCAAACCGCCGGTCGAAGCTTTGAAAAACGTTTCATTCGAGATAAGCACGGGTGAAGTTTTCGGTTTGATCGGCAGAAACGGCGCTGGAAAAACGACTTTGTCAAAGATAATCGCGACGCTCGTGCAGCCGACAGGCGGCGAAGTTACGGTAAAAAGCTTCGATTCGGTAAAAGACGAAGTAAAAGTGCGTTCGCTGATCGGCTTGGCGACCGCCGAAGAACGCTCGTTTTACTGGCGTCTTTCGTGCGAGCGAAACCTTTTGTTTTTCGCGCGCCTTTACGGAATGCGCGATTCGGAAGCGAAAAGAAAAATCGGCGAGCTTTTTGAGAAGTTGAATTTAAGCGAGTTAGCCCGGCGGCGGTTTTCCGAGATTTCGACCGGGAACAAACAGAAGCTTGCCATCGCACGCGCTCTTTTGCCCGATCCGCCCGTTCTTCTGCTCGATGAGCCGACGCGCTCGCTCGATCCGCTTGCCGCAAACGATTTGCGAAGTTTGATCGGTTCGCTCGAAAACGTTTCCATTCTTTTAACGTCGCATAATTTATCCGAAATCGAAGAGCTTTGCAGCCGCGTCGCGATTATCGCGAAAGGCGAGATTCGCGTCGTCGATACGCCGGAAAACCTGCGCCGGAATCACCGGCAAACTCAAAACGTAAAAATCCGCCTGTCAGGCTTAACGGAAAACGGTTTGCGCCTTTTAGCGTCACGAATATTATCGGATTTTTCCGTCGCGAACGCCGGAAATTTTCTCGTTTTAAGCTTTTCGCGAAATGCCGACGACGAGCTTTTGGGCAAGGTCATCTATAAATTATCGCAGGAAAATGCGATAATTTCCGATGTCGAAACAGAAAAATCGACGCTTTTGGATGTTTTGGAAAGCTACGAATGAACGGCAATCAAATAAAAATTTTCCCGCTCGGCGAAAACGCCTTGACGATAGAATTCGCCAACGAAATTTCGCCCGAAATCAACGATCGCGTAATCAATCTCGCGAATACTCTTAAAAGCCACAACTTCGAAGGCTTTATCGAGCTGGTTCCCGCTTACGTCTCTTTAACGGTTTTTTACGATGTTACAAGCGTCAGAAAAAACTTTCCCGCTCACGCGACCGCTTTCGACGCCGTTAAATCATTTATCAGCGAAGCGCTCGCGAATTTTAACGAAACCGCGAAAACAAAGCCCGAACCAATCGAAATTCCCGTTCGCTTCGGCGGAGAATCCGGACTTGATCTGGAATATGTCGCGGCGACGAATAATCTCAAACCGTCTGAAGTGATAGAAATCTTTACGGCGACGATTTACCGCGTTTATATGCTCGGATTTTTGCCCGGTTTCGCTTATATGGGCGAAGTTGACGGGCGAATCGCGACGCCGCGCAAATCTTCGCCGCGTTTGAAAACGCCGAAAGGCAGCGTCGGCATCGCGGGCAGACAAACCGGCGTTTACCCGCTCGAATCGCCGGGCGGCTGGCAAATTATCGGCACAACCGACATCGAGTTATTCACGCCCGAAGCCGAAACTCCGACATTTTTTCAACCCGGAGATTTAGTAAAATTTTACCCGCAAAATTAATGAGCATTACCATTGAAAAAGAAGGAATTCTGACGACAATTCAGGATACGGGCAGAATCGGTTTCCGGCATTTAGGCATTAACCCAAACGGCGCGATGGATTTAGCCGCGGCTCGTTTAATCAACCTTTTGCTCGGCAATTACGAATCCGAAGCCGTTTTGGAGATGCATTTTCCGGCGCCGTGGATCGTCTTTGAACGCAGCGCCGTTTTCGCGCTCGGCGGCGCGAATTTCAACGCGGAATTAAACGGCGAACCGGTTGAAAACTGGAAGCCTTTTTACGCCGAAAGAGGCAGCCGTTTGAAATTTACCGGAAAATCCTTCGGGAACCGCGCGTATCTTACCGTTCAAGGCGGCTTTAAAATCGAAAAATGGCTCGGCAGCGCGAGCACAAACTTAACGGCGAAAACCGGCGGCGTTTCGGGCGGAAAATTGCTGAAAAACGATTCGCTGTTTTTCAATTCGGAAACCGGCTCTGCGCCTAAACGTTTTCATTACAAGGTTTCCGGCTCGCTAATTCCCTTTTACAGCCGTTTCCCGACTGTTCGCATTATTGCGGGCGCCGAACACGAGCTTTTAACCGCGGCAGGCGAACTTCTTCTTTCGCGGCAGGATTTCGTCGTTTCTCAAAATTCCGACCGCATGGGTTTTCGTCTGCAAGGCGAGCCGATTTTCCTGATTGATAAAAAAGAACTCGTTTCTTCAGCCGTCGATTTCGGCACGATCCAGCTTTTGCCCGACGGGCAGTTGATTATCTTAATGGCGGATCACCAGACTTCCGGCGGATACCCGCGCCTCGCTCACGTCGTAAAACAAGATTTGCCGCTGATCGCGCAGCTCGGCGCAAACGATAAAATCGCATTTCATTTGATTTCGCTCGAAGAAGCCGAAGATATTCAGATGCAATTTGAGAAAGACTTGCGGTTATTAAAAATAGCTGTAAAGTATAGTCCGAATATTTAACCGTAACCTGCCAGTGATTGCAATTTAAATCACGCTATAATCAAAATTTTCGATCTCAAAAACAAAATCGTTTTTTATAAAACTTTAAAAACTTTGAGACTTCTGCCTTTTTCGATAAACTTTTTTCAAATATGCTTTCAATCGATTTAAATTGCGATATGGGTGAAAGTTTCGGCGCGTGGCGGATGGGAAACGATTACCAATTGATGGATTATGTTTCCTCGATCAATGTCGCCTGCGGTTTTCACGGCGGAGACGCTTCGGTGATTCGCCGAACGGTTGAATATGCGATCGAGAAAAACGTCGCCGTCGGCGCGCATCCTTCGTTTCCCGATTTGCAGGGTTTCGGACGGCGCGAGATGAAGATGTCAGCACTCGAAATTTTCGACATTGTTTTATACCAGGTTGCAGCGGTCAAGGGAATTTGTGAAGCGCTCGGCGCAAAGCTTCACCACGTAAAACCGCACGGAGCGCTTTATAATCAAGCCGCAAAAGACGCAGACCTCGCCGGAGCGATCGTTCGAGCGGTAAAAGCGATCGATGAAACGCTGATATTTTACGGTCTTTCCGGCAGTTTCCTGATTTCAGAAGCAGAAAAACAAAACTTAAAAACAGCTTCGGAAGTTTTCTCCGACCGGACTTATCGACCGGACGGCAGCTTGACGCCGCGAACCGAGCCGAACGCGCTCATAATCGAGACAGGAAAAGCCGCCGCGCAGGTTTTGCAGATGGTTCAAACGCGTACGGTTTCGGCTGCAAGCGGCGAAACCGTTTCAATCGCCGCCGAAACAGTCTGTATTCACGGCGACGGCGAGCGAGCGCTCGAATTCGCCAAAGAAATTCGCCGCCGATTAATTAACGCGGAAGTTTCGATTCGTCCCGTTTAAAGCTTTTCACAATCGCACGGGCGCGGATTTTGACAATTTATTTTATTGCTTCGTTGTAATTCTTATTTTTCGTGCCGGATTCGTTTATTTTATGAAAAAATCTTCACTTTCATCGGTAATTTTAGGCGCGGCATTTTTGATGGCGACATCGGCTGTCGGTCCGGGCTTTTTAACGCAAACCACAGTTTTTACAATGCAGCTGGCGGCAAGCTTCGGCTTCGTCATTCTGCTTTCGGTTGTTTTAGACATCTTTGCGCAGCTGAATATCTGGCGCGTTTTAACGGTCAGCGGAAAACGCGGGCAGGACGTGGCGAACGAAACGATTTTCGGCAGCGGATACGTCCTGGCTTTTCTCGTCGCTTTCGGCGGTCTGGTTTTTAATATCGGGAATGTCGGCGGCACAGGGCTCGGATTAAATGTTTTATTCGATCTTCCGGTTCAATACGGCGCGATTATCAGCGCCGCCGCCGCCATCGGAATTTTTCTTTATAAAGAAGCCGGAAAGGCGATGGACTTTTTCGTAAAAGTCCTCGGCTTTGTCATGCTCGCGCTGATAATTTACGTCGTTTTCGAATCAAGACCGCCGCTTGCCGAAGCCGCGTTTCGCACATTTTTGCCCGAAAAAATTGACGCTCGCGCAATCGTCACGCTGGTCGGCGGAACGGTCGGCGGATATATCACATTTGCCGGTGCGCACCGTTTGATCGACGCGGGAATTTACGGCATCGATTCGCTTGCCGAAGTAAACAGAAGCGCCATAACGGGAATTTGTTTAACCGCGATTATCAGATTTCTTTTGTTTTTAGCCGCGCTCGGGGTGGTCTCTCTCGGAATGACAATCGACGCGAGCAATCCGCCCGCATCGGTTTTTCAAAACGCCGCCGGGAACCTTGGTTACCGGATTTTCGGCATCGTTATGTGGGCTGCCGCGATCACTTCGGTCGTCGGCGCGTCTTACACGTCGGTTTCTTTTTTGAAAACATTTAACGAGAAGATCGAAAAAAATGAAAAAGCCTTTATCGTCGGATTCATTCTTATTTCGACTTTTATATTTTTATTTCACGGCAATCCCGTGCAAATTCTCGTCTGGGCTGGCACGCTCAACGGTTTTATTCTGCCGGTCGGTCTGGCTTTGATTCTTCTCGCTTCGAGAAAATCAAACATTGTCGGCGCATACCGGCATCCTTTATGGCTCCAGGCGGCTGGATGGCTGGTAGTTTTGATTATGCTGGGGTTTAGTATTTTGACGCTGCTCGGAAAATAAATTTTCCCGCAAAAAACTTTAACCTTTTTTGTAAATACTGCATCATATTTTCTAAAAAACAGTCTTTGCAAAGCGGGGTAAAAGTTAAAATGAGAAAAATTATTTTCGGCTTGATGCTGGTTTTTAGTATCTCTTCGGTTTGCCCGGCTCAATCGGGCAGAAGAATCGCCTCAACGCCCGCGCGACCGCAGCCGCAGGCTCAGGAACAACCCGAAGAGCCCGATTTCTCCGAGACGACTCCGAGAAAAAACCGCCCGGTTTATTCCGTTCCGGATTACCGGAATGCCGGAAAGCGAATCGCGGAGAAAAATCAGGCAAGCCGGCAAGTTCAAACTCCCGCAAACGAAAACGCCGCCGCCGATGATGAAGATATAGTCAAGGTCGAGACCAATCTGGTAACGATTCCCGTTTCCGTTTTCGATCGAAACGGTCTTTATATCCCGAATTTAAAACAGGAAAACTTTAAGATTTTCGAAAACGGCACGCAGCAGGAAATTGCTTATTTCGGGACGTCGGAAAAACCTTTTACCGTTATTCTGCTGCTCGACACAAGTCCTTCGACCGAGTATAAAATCGACGAGATCAGAAGCGCCGCGACCGCCTTTGTCGATCAGTTAAAACCGCAGGACAGCGTGATGGTCATCGAGTTTGACGCGAATGTTCACGTTTTAACCGAAGCGACAAACGACCGCCAGAAAATTTATAAAGCAATTAAAAATGCTGATTTCGGCGGCGGCACGTCGCTTTATGACGCGGTCGAGTTTTCGCTGCGCAAGCGCTTGAGCAAAGTTCAGGGGCGAAAGGCGATTGTTCTTTTTACGGACGGCGTCGATACAACCTCTTCGAAAGCGAATTACGATACGACGCTGCGCCTGGCGGAAGAAGCCGACGCGCTGATTTTTCCGATTTATTACAACACTTTTTTTGATAACCGTCGCGGAACCGTTATGAGTTCTCCTTTTCCGTTTCCTGATTTAGGCGGCGTGCTGAACGCTCCCGGAACAAGCGCAGCCGAATACGCTCTCGGTCGAAAATATCTCGAGGAACTGTCGGAAAACACAGGCGGGCGCGTTTTTCGTCCGGAAGCGACAAGCGGCGGCTTAACCGCTGCATTCGAAGGAATTGCCGAAGAGCTTCGCAGACAATACAATATCGGTTATTATCCGCAGGAAGAAGGACAAGCCGGGCAGCGCAAGCAAATAAAAGTCCGCGTCAATCGCCCGAATCTCGTCATTAGATCTCGCGACAGCTATATCGTCGGCACTGATGTGAAACCGGAACCGGCAGCGGTTGCCAAGCCTTAATAAAAAAACGCGACCTGCCGATTAAATGAAGGCGACATCCCGTTTGTCGCCTTTTTTGTGTACACGCGAATTCAAATAAATATTGTCTTCGGGTAAAGATTTTATTAAATCCGCGAATTCGTAAAGCTATCGGATAAAGTTTGTCGGGTCGAAAGATTTGTTAGTATTTTTGTTAGTATTATGTAATTCGGCGGTCGAAAAAGCCGCATTTGCAATTTATGAACAACGCGCCTCGAAATTCGCTTCGGCAAATTATCGCAAAATACGGAAATGATTTGTGCGGCGACGCGCGGCGCTGTGAAAATTTATTAAAAGATTTGAGCGGCGAATATCGTCGTGAAATAAATGTTTTGATCAGCGCACTCGAAGAACGCGTGCCGCTCGATTTGCTGGCGGCGGGAAAATCCCTGCCGCGCGAATTGCTTTTAAACAAGCTCGGTAAACGGCTCGAAGACAATTTAGGTTTAACGAAAGAAGCGGCAAATTGGGCGGTCGATTCGTGGGCGCTCGCGCTCGGCGTCGCGACGGATTTGGAAATTGAGGAGAAAGAACAAAACCGGCGCGAAGCTTCGGCGCGAGATTTTCCAACATCACAAGATTCAAAAACAAAAACCGTAAATGACTCGGGCGCTCGCGCCAATCCGCCGAACCCCGCGCCGCGCACGCCGCCGAAACCAAAACCGCCGGCAATTTATCCGCCGATTGCGAAAACGCCCGCGAACCCGCCCGCTCCTTTGCCGAAATCGCCTCCGCAAACAAAAGGCGCAAACGTTAATGCGCCGCAAAACCCCGCTCAAACCGCCGTTCAGCCATTGAATTCCGCTCCGAGAAAAAGATTCGGCAAGTTTTTCGGCTGTCTTTTCGTGATAATTTTTCTTTTTCTGTCGGGAATAGTTTTGCTTTTCGGCGTGCCTTACGCGATTAACGTGATGCGCGAAACGCAGCAGAGCGAACCGCCGCGCTTTCCTCCGCGTTAATTTTAAGACATTTCATATAACACTTTTCTTTTCATTTTATATCAAAACCATACACTTTTCCGTTTTTCTGATTGCCAAAGCCTTTATTCGCCGCAGCAATTTTGTGGCGTGGGTTTTGCTTGGATGTACATTTCGTTTAATAAAAGATTTATTAAGATTTGAAAACATTTTAAGCGAGGAGAAATTTTTATGATGAAAAGACCCGGAGGCGAGCTTGCCTCGAGACCTCTGCATTTTATATGGATTGCCGACAGTTCCGGTTCGATGGGCGAGGACGGCAAAATTCAATCGCTGAATACGGCGATTCGCGAAGCGATTCCGCATATGAAAAAAGTTGCCGAAGACAATCCGAACGCGCAGGTTTTAGTGCGCGCCGTAAAATTTTCAAACGGCGCGCAGTGGCATATTTCGCAGCCGACGCCGGTTGCCGATTTTGCCTGGACGGATTTGACTGCCGACGGAGAGACCGATATGGGAAAAGCTCTCGAACTTGTCGCCGAACAATTGAAAATGCCGCCGATGAGCGAGCGAGCGCTTCCGCCCGTCCTGGTTTTGGTTTCCGACGGTCAGCCGACCGACGATTTCGACAACGGATTGAAAGCTTTAACGGATCAGCCCTGGGGCAAAAAATCGGTTCGAATCGCAATATCCATCGGTCAGGACGCGGACCCGGATGTTTTACAGAAATTTATCGGCAATTCCGAATTAAAACCGCTTGCGGCGAATAGTCCCGAAGCACTGGTCAAACATATCAAATGGGCTTCGACAGCCGTGCTCAAATCGGCTTCTTCGCCTGCGGCAAGCGCTGATGTGCCGAGTTCGCCCGATACCGCCAATGTTCCGATACCGATTCCGACGGCGGCTCCCGCAGCCGACGCGGCGCAAACGGCGAACGCTGCGTCCCAGACGACGAACGGCGCGGCGGCAGTCGATGCCGACAATCAGAACAAGGTTGACGACGTTTGGTAAAAAAAGTCATTCTGCGCAAAGGAAAACAAACGCGAATTTCGGATTTCATAAAAATACCCGAAATTCGCGTTCCATCGATTAATCAAATATTGAAGACGTAATGACAGAAAACGAGCAAATAATCGAGTGGCGCGTCATCGGCGAAACCGTTCCCGGCGCGTCGCATATCCGCAGCGGCACGCCGAATCAGGACGCGATTCTTTACGTTCGCGAATCGGGCAGAGCTTTGCCGATATTACTTTCCGTAGCTGACGGACACGGCAGCCCGAAATGTTTCCGAAGCGACAAAGGTTCGCGCTTTGCCGTTAGAAAAGCGGCTCAAATTATCGGCGAATTTTTAGAGGAACGCCGCGGCAATTTCGATTTGACGGAAATCGAAACGACGGGCGAAGATTATTTGCCGCGTGAGATCGTTAAAAAATGGAAAAAAACCGTTGAATACCACTTAAAACAAAATCCTTTTACCGAAGAAGAGTTAAAAAAACTCGAAGAAAAATCCGGCGCAAACTCGCGCAAATTAATTGAAGAAAATCCGCTTCTCGCTTACGGCACGACTTTACTCGCGGCGGCGCTCGAAGAAAACTTTGTTCTTTACGTTCAGCTCGGCGACGGCGATATTTTGAACGTTTCGAAAAGCGGCGAAGTAACGAAACCGCTGCCCGAAGATGAGCGTTTGCTGGCAAATGAAACGACTTCGCTTTGCCTGAAAGACGCGGAAAAGGATTTTCGTTTTTCTGTGCAAAAGATTTCCGCTGAAGAAAGTCCCGCGCTTATACTGCTTTCAACCGACGGTTATCTTAATTCGTTTTCCGACGAATCGGGATTTTTTCAAGCCGGAACCGATATTCTGCAAATGCTCGCCGAAGAAAAAGGCTTTGAATCGGTCAATGAAAATCTGAAAGGCTGGCTCGAAGAAGCAACACAAATGGGCAGCGGCGATGATTGTACGGTCGGGATTATTTACAGACCCGACGCGGCAAAAAAGCCTTCGAACGCATCGCAAACGGAAAAGTCCGATGTTTCGACGACAATCGAAAATCCGCCTTCGCCGGAAACTTCAAAAGCGATCGCCGCGCTGACCGGTTCCGCGCAGCCGATTTCCGGTGAAACGGAAGATGTGACGGTCACGATCACGATAAAAAAAGATAAAAACAAAACAACCTCGAACGCTTCCGGTTCCGCAGCCGCATCAATTGAACGGCAAAGCGAAGACACAGGCTCGCAAGATGAAAATAAAAAAAGTGAATGAACGATTTACCGCGACAAAAACTCGTTGAAATTGTTGCAAAACACGGCGTCTCCGTCATCGAAAACGCGCGCCGCTGCGAAGGGCTTCTGCGGGATTACAGCCCCGGATTTCGCCGCGAAATTTCCGTGCTGACAATGGCGATCGAGGAACGAGTTCCGCTCGATTTGCTCGCCGGAAAAGCGACGCCGCAACAGGTTTTGCTTGGGCGTCTATCGCAGAGGCTTTGCGATAATCTCGCTTTATCCGAACAAGCCGCGCGATGGTCCGTATACTCGTGGGCGCTGGCTCTGAAAATTATTTCCGTCGAAGAATTGCGAAAACTCGAAGGAAATAACACCGTTCAAATGCAATCTTCAACCGCAGCGCCGACAAGACCGGCTCACCATCCGGTTCCAAGCAAAACTCAGCCGAATCTTATTCAACCGGACGCGGCGATCGCGGCTAAACCTTTCGTTAACGGCTCGGTCATTGTTTCACCGGACGGAAAAGGGGATTTCACCAAAATCGGCGAAGCCATCGCAAATGTCGGCGAGAATACGCGTTTGATAATTCGCCCGGGCATTTATGCGGAAAGTTTAATTATTAATAAAAACATAGAAATTGCGGGCGACGCGCAATCGGGCGATGTCGTCATCGTCGGGACAAAGGCGAGCTGCCTGCAAATGCAAACGGGAAAAGCGATCGTGCGCGATTTAATTTTGCAGGGACGCGGCGCGAGAAACGGAAAAGCCTTTTTTTCCGTTGATATTCCGGGCGGCGAGCTGATTCTGGAAAATTGCGACGTTACGTCCGATTCCCTTTCGTGCGTTGCCGTGCACGGCTCCTCGGCTAACCCGTCGATAAAAAACTGCCGCATTCACGACGGCGCCGATTCCGGCGTTTATTTTTTCGACAACGCGCGCGGGCGGCTTGAAGATTGCGAAATATACAGGAATCGAAACGTCGGCGCGGCAATTACGCAGGGCGCGAATCCGTTTATAAAGAATTGCCGTATTTACGAAGGAAACAGCGGCGGAGTCGTCGTTTGGGGAAACGGCGCCGCCGGGACGATCGAAGACTGCGTTATTTTCAAACACCGGCTTGCAAACGTCGGGATCAGTGAATACGCGAATCCGACGTTCCGGCGCTGCGAGATTTACGCGAGTCTCGATGCGGGCGTTTTCGTACAGCAAAACGGTTACGGCAAAATTGAAGAATGCGACGTTTACGGCAGCGAAGACGCTGAAATTGCCGTAGCTTCGGGCGGAAATCCGGTTTTGCGCGGCAATTCGATTCACGACGGAAAAGCTTCGGGCGTCGTTGTCCGCGATAAAGGGCGCGCTTTGATTGAAGACTGTGATATTTACGGCAATGCCGACGCGGGCGTTTCCGTAAACGGCGAAAGCGTCGCGGCGATTCGCCGGTGTAATATCAAGCAAAACCGGAAAGTTGCCGTTCGGGTAAAAGGAGAAAGCGCCGTAAGCGTCGAAGACAGCGATTTAAGAGGCAATTTGTTTGCGACATGGGAAACCGAACACGGCGTCGTGGTCGAACGAAAAAACATTCGAGAATAAATTATAAAAATTTAAGGAACAGCGAAAAATGGATCAAATCTTAAAACCCGGTCAAACGATTCAATGTCTGCCTTCGGGAATGCAGTGCGCGATTGAAGTTTTGCTTGGCGCGGGCGGACAGGGCGAAGTTTATAAAGCACAGCTCGGCGGCGAAGCCGTCGCGGTGAAATGGTTTTTTCCGCACATGGCGACGCCCGAACAGCGCGCTTCGATGGAATTGCTGATCAGAAAAGGCGCGCCGAGCGAACATTTTCTGTACCCGATGGAAATTACGGTTGCGAGCGGCGTTCCCGGTTTCGGTTACGTGATGCCGCTTCGCCCGCCGCGTTTTAAAAACATCGTCGATTTGATGAAGCGAAAAATCGAGCCGACATTCCGCGCTCTCGCAACCGCCGGGCTTAATCTTTCACACAATTATTTACTGCTTCATTCACAGGGTTTGTGTTATCGCGATATTTCGTTCGGCAACGCTTTTTTCGATCCGGATAACGGCGATGTTTTGATTGCCGATAATGATAACGTTTCGGTTGACGGCGCGGGAGTTCTCGGCGTTTTGGGCACGCCGCGCTTTATGGCGCCCGAAGTCGTGCGCGGCGAAGCGCTGCCGAGCACGAACACGGACTTATTTTCGCTTTCGGTTTTGATTTTTTATATGCTGATGGTCGCCCATCCGCTCGAAGGCGCGAAAGAAGCGGCAATCAAGGCGCTCGATTTGCCCGCGATGACGAAAATCTACGGTAAAGAACCGATTTTTATTTTTGATCCGAACGACGATTCTAACCGTCCGGTTCCGGGAATTCACGACAACGCGCTCGCTTTCTGGCGAATTTATCCGCAATTTCTCAGGGACATTTTCATAAGGGCTTTTACGGTCGGGCTTGAAGACCCGGTTAACGGGCGCGTCCGCGAAAGCGAATGGCGCGCGGAAATGATCCGTCTGCGCGATTCGATTTATTATTGCCCGCATTGCTCGCTCGAAAATTTTTACGATTCTATCGCTTTGAAAGCAACCGGCGGAAATCCCGGTTTATGCTGGGCTTGCGCTGCCGCTCTCAGGCTCCCGCCGCGAATACGCATCGGCAAATCCGTAGTTATGCTCAATTACAATACGGAGCTTTTTCCGCATCATATCGACGATCAGAAAATGTACGATTTCTCGGCTCCGATCGCCGCCGTTTCGCAGCATCCGGCGAATCCGTCACTCTGGGGCTTGAAAAATCTTTCGAAAGACAGATGGGTAATTACAGCCCCTGACGGCACGATCAAAGACGTCGAACCGCAGCGAAGCGTGAGCCTTTCGGTCGGAACAAAAATTCAATTCGGAAGAGAGATCGGGGAAATCAGGTTATAGATTCGCAGGTAAACAATTTTCGGCTTAATTTCGCCAAAGGTAAAACTTCCGCTTCGCAAACCCGGAATATCAAAGCCGAAGGAATTCACGATATTTTCTTTCGGGCGCGAAAAGGTCAGCGCATAAAAATCACGATCGCTTCAACGGGCGGCGATTAAAAAAAACATTTAACTTTTAAAACGCGAAAGCTTCAGGGCATAAATTAATTTATGCCCTGAAGCTTTCGCGTTTGCACTTTCAATAAAATCTAGCTGACTTCGCGAAGTATAATTCTCTCAGAATTAACTTTCGATTGTCTTTCCGAAGTAAGCTTTTCGAGTTCTTCGACGTGAAACTGCTCTTCGGCAATTTGCCCTTCGAGCCAGAATTTTGTCGCGATATCTTCTTCGCCGCACGAAGTCCAGGCTTTCATATAAACGGCTAAAGCTTCGCGTTCGAGCTCTAAATCCTGCGCCAGCATTTCTTTCAAATCAACCGATTGTCGAATCATCGCCGGTTCTACGGTCGGAACGCCGCCGAGAGCAACAATTTTATCGCCGAGTTTTTCAGCGTGATCTTTCGCTTCTGCGGCTTGGTCGCGGAAAAACCCTTTGTATATTTCGCGTTCGATGCCGGTTACCAAATAACTGTGTTGCGAGTATTGAATGATTCCGGCTAATTCCAAACTCAATGCGCTATTCAAATTTTCGATTAATTCTGCTCTTGCCATAATTTTTATCCTCTCAAAAACAATGCAAGAATAACACAGACAATTCTGCCGGTCAACTTAAACTATTTATTTTCAACAACTTAGAATTGAAATTCACTTTCATCTTCAGCAAAGAAAACAACAATGACCTGCAAATTTAAGTAACTGCGCCGCCGTCAACAATTACGACTTCGCCGCTCATAAAGCTGTTGCGCTGGCTGACCATAAATGCGGCGAATTCCGCCAGTTCCGCGGGTTTCCCCAATCTTTGACGCGCGACCCAAAAATCGTGCATCTGCAAAAGACGCTCCGGCAGACTGTGTCCGAGATCGGTATCGAAAATTCCGGCGGCGATGGCGTTTACGGTAATCCCGAAATTGGAAGCTTCGCGGGAAAGACATTTTGTAAAGCCGATAACGGCAGCTTTCGAAGTCGCGTAATGAACCGAAGTCGGAAGACTGCGAATAGCTCCGATCGAAGTTATATTCAAAATCGAACCGGAACGCTGGCGAATCATCTGCTTATAAAACGGTTTTGTAACGGCGAAAAGCCCGTTGACGTTTGTGTCGATCACCCAGTCCCATGATTTATCGGTTGTCGTTGCGAAATTATCGGCTTTGTTGACCGCCGCGTTGTTGACCAGAACATCGATTCCGCCCCATGCGTCTTTTATTTCACGCACAATCCGCTTTATGCCGATCCGATCCGTCACCGAAACTTTATAAGCTAAAGATTTTCTGCCGTGGGCTTCAATCTTTTTCTTTGTTTCTTCGGCTAATTCGTCGCTCGAATGATAATTAAAAGCCACGTCGGCGCCTTCGCGCGCGAAAACTTCACAAATTGCCGCGCCGATGCCGCGCGTGCCGCCGGAAACAAAGGCGCGTTTTCCCTCAAGTAAAAGACTCAAAACGATTTCTCCAATTTATAAAAACAATTTTATTTATACTAAGCCCAAAAGGAAAGGTTAATGAAAATGACGGAAAGTGACAAGTGTTAAAAATAAGATTATTTTTACGCGGCAACCACCTGGGGCTTCGGCGTCTCGCGTCTGACGGGCAGCAGCGCGGATATTTCCTCGATGATTCTTTGCGTAGAATTTGGAATCGCCATATTAACCGTAGCCGCTTTCATCGCGGCGTATTTTTTTGAATCGCTGAGCAGAGATTGAATCGTCGGGACAATATCAATCGAATTTTGCAGTAAAATCCCGGCGCCTTTTTTCTCGATCAGACTAACCGTTCCGGCTTCCTGCGGCATCGGCGGAGTCGTCGCGTCGGCGATAATCGGCAAACGGCAGGCGAGCGCTTCGAAAGTCGTCAAACCGCCGAGCTTTGAAATCATCACGTTCGCCGACTGCATTATTTTTTCTATCTCGTCGGAGTAACCGATAACTTTTACCGGAAACTTGGCATTTTTGGCGATCGCCTCGGCTTGTTTTTTTAATTCTTCGTTTTTCCCGGCGAGAAAAACCGCCTGCACGTCCAGGTCGCCGCGCACTAATTCTTTAAATATCTGCGGGATATTTCCGCCGCCGACCCAACCGGCGTTTACAAAGACTGTAAATTTGTCGGGGTTTAAACCAAAAGCGCGGCGAGCTTCCTGCGCGACCGATTCATCAACTTCGTGAAATTTCGGATGAATCGGCATACCGGAAATCTTAATTTTTTCCGGCGAGATGCCGTAATCGATAAGCTGTCTTTCCGCGTCTTCGTTTGCAACCAGGTAAAGCGAAACGTCATTGCAAGCCCAGCCTTTCCAGAAACCGTAACAGGGATCCGTAACGACCGTTACAAGCGGAATCTGCTCGGCTAAATTTAATTCTTTTAAGATTCTGGCAAAAATATGCTGCGTCAACGGGTGAACGCTTATAACAATATGCGGACACCATTTTTCAAATATTTCCGTGCAGAAACCGATACAGCGGCGATGAAAAAAGTCGCGGGTTTCCGGGCGAAAACGGTTCATCGCCCAGTACAGATATTTCATCCAGTGCTGTTTATTGCGTAAAACCCAATTATAAACACCGACCATTTTTTCCGTGATGTGATGCGATTCTTCAACGGCTTTGATAACTCTGATGGCAACGGATTCGCCTTTCCAAAACTTCTCTAATCCATCGGCTAAAGCCTGTGCGGCAGAGCGATGACCTCCGCCGGTATCAGATGAAATTATAAGAATTTTCGGTGTATTTGGCATTAATTTATAAATTACTAAAAACTATTAGAAAACCATTTTACATAACTGCAAACCTTTAAATAAAGAGTTTGACCGGTTGCTTTTACTTTCTCCGCAATGTAACCAATCAAACTCTCTTTTTAAGTCAGTATTTATTTGATACGCCTTTTAAGGCTTTATCAAGCTTTAACCGCGGCTGCGCCTTCAACCTGCGGCTGATCCCTACCCAGTTCTTTTGCCGCTTTTTTCATTTGTTTTTCGAGCTTTTTAATTTGAATCAGATGCTTCGGATTAAACGGCAGGCTCGGATAATACGAATTCGATTCGTGTGTGCAAAAACAGCCTGAAGCGGCGTGTTTGCGGCGCGCTTTCATTTCCGGCGAATTCCAGATAGCCTGAAAATTCCAATCGTAATCGCGAAGATTTCCGATAGCTTCCAGATTTTCGCACGAAGAAAGCGTTCCTTCATCATAAATCACCGCGCCGGCGGTTCCCGCGTAGCACTTCATCTGCGCTTCGCCGGTTTCTTTCGTTTTAGCGATCAGATCGTGCATATAAAGATCGATTGCCGCCTTAAAGAATCCAGCCGAGCCGCCGTAGTTATTTTTCACAGCCGAATTGCGCACGTCCTGCAAAATCATATCCGAAAGCTTCGCGTAACGGGCATGATCGAAATTAAGCTCGTTCGGGTCTTTTGAAGGCGGACGAATGTAATTGATGTTTATTTTATCCGGCTTCAAATCGTATTTGAGAAAATCGTACCAATCAAAAATCGTATCCTGATTCGAATTCATCACGCACGTACATGTCTGCACGTCGATGTTCGGAAATTCTTTTTTCATTTCCTTTAAAGTGCGCGCCGTGTGAATCGCCTTGTCCCAGCTTCCGGGTTTCTGGCGGATTTTTTCGTGCTGATCTTTCAAACCGTCGATGCCGAGCGCGATCGTCACGTTCAAGTTCGGATTTTCCTGGCAAATTCGCGTCACGTCAGGAAAAATTCGCGGGTGGATTTGCCCGTTCGACATCAAATAAACCGATTCGAGCTTGTTATTGCGATGAAATGCTCCGACGATTTCCGGTAAATCCTTGCGCGTAAAAGGTTCGCCGCCGGCAATAATCAAAACGCCGAGGTTTCCGCCTAAAGTTTCGGAGATTTTTTCGAGCTCTTCGGTTTTCATCTGCAGTTTTTTGCGCGGACGATCATCGAGTTCTTCCGTAAAAAAGCAGTGCGTGCAACGCATATCGCAAACCGATGTGACCAGAATGTTCAGCAAAATCGGCGAAAACGGTTGACCGATCGCCAGCTTTGCGTAACGCTTTAACATTTCTCTCGTTGTAAAATCCATTATGTTTTTCCTTTATTTAATACTTGTGCCGGACTTTGATGCGCGGACTATTTACAAGGTTTTACTTTATCTTACCCAATGCTTTAAGAGCAAGATAACATTTCCTTTAGATGCGTTTATATGTGTAATTTGATTGTAATATTTTTGTCCGCCGACGTTTCCGGCGAGCATTATTTGAGTTAAAATAAAAGGTATGTTTCGCAGAATTTATTTAGACAACAGTGCGACGACGCCGATCGATGAGCGTGTCGTCGAAGAGATGCTTCCGTTTCTGACGGGAAAATTCGGAAACGCTTCGAGCATTCATTTTTTCGGACAGGAAGCGCGCGCCGCCGTCGATAAAGCTCGCCATCAGGTTGCCGAGCTAATCAACGCCCGCCCGAACGAAATCGTTTTCACCTCCGGCGGAACCGAAGCGAACAATCTGGCTGTGCGCGGGCTTGCCGAAGCGAATGAAAAATACGGAAAACATATAATTACGTCCGAGATAGAGCATTCGGCTGTCAAAAGCGTTTGCGAAGATTTAGGTAAACGCGGATGGGAAGTAACTTATCTGCCGGTCTACAAAAACGGAATCGTGCGAATAGAAGATTTACGGGCGGCAATTCGACCTGACACGATCCTGATTTCGATTATGACCGCAAACAACGAGATCGGCACGATTCAGCCGGTTTCAGAAATAGGAAAACTCGTTCGAACTTTGCGCGAAACAGGCGAAAAAATCTGGTTTCACACCGATGCCGTGCAGGCGACCGGTAAAATTCCGATCGATGTCGAAGAAATCGGCTGCGATCTGCTTTCGCTTTCCGGTCATAAGATTAACGCTCCGAAAGGCATCGGCGCGTTATATGTGAGACGCGGCGTTCGCCTTCACGCGCAGAACATCGGCGGGCGGCAGGAACGCGAACGGCGCGGCGGAACCGAATCGGTTCATCAAATCGTCGCTCTCGGCAAAGCCTGCGAATTAGCTAAAAACAATCTGCCCGAGAATGCATCGCGCCTTGCCGATCTTCGAAATAAATTCGAAGACGAGGTTTCTGAGCGTATTTCCGGCGTGTTTTTTAACGGCGAAAGAGAAAAACGCGTGCCGAACATTTCAAACATTTCTTTTCGTTCCGTCGAAGGCGAGGGGCTTTTAATAAATCTGGATTTGCAGGGCATAGCAGTTTCTACCGGCTCAGCCTGTTCTTCGGGCAGTTTAGAGCCTTCGCCCGTAATCCGAGCGCTCGGCAGAGACGACGAGCTCGCGCGCGGCGCGATTCGCTTTAGTTTCGGCAAAGAAAATACGCTCGAAGAAATTGAATATTTATTGGAAGTATTGCCCAAAGCGATCGAAAGCCTTAGAAAGCTTTCGCCCGCTTATTCAAAGGAACAGGCAAAATAAAAAAGCCCGCTGATTTCTCAACAAGGCTGTTTATGGGAGTTCCGGTTTAGTCAAATCAGGGTGATAGACTTAAAA
>JAOAPX010000146.1 GCA_025463125.1 Acidobacteriota bacterium
TAAACCACATCATTTTATAATCGGAAATAAAAGACCAGAGCGGATATTGAAACGTCGCGGGTTTGTTGTGTTCGACGAAAAAATGCGCGAACCATGCGAAAGCGTAACCGGCGACGAAACAAAGCGGTAGATAAAACCAGTTTCCGCCGCGAACGACCCAAACAAGCATCACAAGTCCGAGCGTCGTGCCGACAAAATGCAGCAAACGCGTCAAAGGCTGTTTGTGTTCGGCAACATAAAAATCCCAAAACTCCGCGTAGTTTTCGATTTTTTCTGCGTCCATAATTTTACAAGTTTCTATGCAAAACTTCCGCAAAAATTTTTCCCGCAATTATACCGACAATATTAAATAAAATTCCCGCAATTGTTGAAGTAATAATCGCAAATACGAAAGAACTTTGAAGTCCGAAATCTTTTCTTTCGCTGAAGGACTTTAGCTTTGAAATGCTTAAAATACCGGCAGTAAACGTCCCGATAAATGCCCAAAATATAAAAAGAACTCCGCCCGAATCTCCGTCCCGATCATTATATCCGCTCATTAAATCAATCATCTGAACGAGCAATAAAATGGAAACGATTCCAACCAAAAAGATTGTAATGACGAAAGCGGAAAACTTAACAGCTAAACTCATACAAATTATCGCGTTGCAAAAGTTCTGTTCGAGCAGAATTAATTATAACTTTATGGCATTTTAATTCAATAAAATTAAAGTGAATTCATTTTGAAACTTCAAACTTTCTAGGCGGCTTTTTTCAATTCCGCCGGTTTATCAACGTCAAAAAGCCGAATATTTTTCGCCCAGCCGAGCTTTTCAAAAATACGAATCGTGATCCAGTTCAGATCGAATTGATACCAGCGCAAACCGTGCCTGGCTGAGGTCGGGAAAGCGTGATGATTGTTGTGCCAGCCTTCGCCGAACGTGAGCCACGCGACAAACCAGTTGTTCGTCGAATCGTCTTTCGTCTGAAAAGGTCGTTTGCCCGAATAATGCGCCAGCGAATTAACGAACCAGGTCGTGTGCCAGCCGACGACGACGCGCGCGAAAACGCCCCACAAAACCGCGCCCCAACCGCCAATCGCGTATAAAAGAACGCCGGAAAGAACGATCGGCACGAGATAATAATTCGCCAGCGCGACCTGAAAACGATCTTTCAGCAAATCTGGAATATATTTCTTAAACGTCGCCTCGTCGTGATCCTGCGCCGTTCCTTTAACGACCCATTCCATATGCGCCCACCAAAATCCCGGACGCGTCGAATGCGGGTCTTTTTCGGTTTCCGTATGCGCGTGATGCATCCGGTGCGTCGCCACCCATTTCATCGCGTCGTCCTGCATAGACATCGTGCCGAACGTCGTCAGCGTATATTCCAGCCACTTCGGAGCCTTAAAACTCCGGTGCGTCAAAAGCCGGTGATAACCGAGCCCGACGCCGAGACTGCCGACAATCCAATTCCCGATCATCATAATGGCGAAATTTTTCCAGCTCAAAAAATAAAAAGCCGGAATGCACATCAGATGAAATGTCGTAACGATAAATAAATTTTTCCAGTTAATATTAAGACTGGGTTTCTCAAATTCGACAACGTTTTGCATTTAATAAATTTTTACGATTGCTAAAATTATGACAGGTTTAAGAGTAGCAGGTTGAAAGCGAGGCGAACGTAAGAGTTTTGTAAGAGTTAAAATTCATTTGAATTGAAATCTGTTTATTTAGTAAAGAATGCTTTGATTTTCGAGGAAATGTCATCTAACTGACCAGCATCAAAAACCAAAATTATTTGAGTTTTCCAATTCTCATAAGATTCAAGCGTAATATCCATTGTAATATGTCCCAAAGAATCCGATTCGGACGATAGTTGAAGTTCACTTTCAAGGGAATTCCATTGCTTTGTTCCATTCCAGCCTCGCCAATTTTCGGCTATATCAGCGAAGTAATGACAAAATGATTTATCAAACGGATCAAATATGTAAACTTTCAATGAAGCCATCATATTTTCGGTTTTGAGAGTCACGCGAAAATATTCCGAACCGACGGAACGAAATAACCCTTCGCGCTCTGAAAACTTAATTTCAGCGGAGTTAGAGGATTTGATAGTTAAAGAATCAGTTACCACAAAGCTAAAATTATTTTGTCATGCTATTCAATCCGCAAAAGCAACACTCAATTGTTTGAGCGGCATCGAATGTCTTTCGTCTAATTTCTCCGTGTTTTCGCGGTCAACGTATTCATACAAAATATCGCGCTGTTGCGGAACGAAACCGGCTTCGGAGATTTGGTAGCGCAGTTCTCGTTCGTTCGCTTCGTTGTTTGCGCCCGCCGCCGAAACGACGTTTTCTTCGATCATAATCGAGCCCATATCGTCTGCGCCGAAACGAAGCGCGGTTTGCCCGAGACGCAAGCCCTGCGTCAGCCACGACGATTGAATATGCTGGACGTTATCGAGAAAAAGGCGCGAGACGGCGACCATTTTCAGGTAATCAATGCCGGTCGGCTCTTCGGTGATTTTTCTTCCTAAAGCGGTATTTTCCCGCTGAAACGTCCACGGAATAAAAGCCGTGAAGCCGCCGGTTTCGTCCTGCACGTCGCGCACTCTTTGCAGATGTTTGACGCGGTGCGAGATGTTGTCGCCGATGCCGAACATCATCGTCGCGGTCGAGCGCAAACCCACTTTGTGAACCGCTCGCATCACGTCGAGCCATTCCTGCGTCGTGCATTTCGTCGAAACTCGCTTGCGAACTTCGTCGTCGAGAATTTCGCCGCCGCCGCCCGGCATCGAATAAAGTCCCGCCGCTTTCAAACGACGCATAATCGTTTCGTAATCGAGACCGGAAATTAAGCTGATATTGTGAATTTCCGGCGGCGAAAAACAATGAAGCTGAAAGGTCGGGTATTTCGCGTGCAAAGTCGAGAGCAGATTTTCGTACCACTCTATATTAAAATCGGGATGAAGCCCGCCCTGCATCAAAACGCCGGTTCCGCCCAAAGCGATGGTTTCTTCGATGCGTTTTTCGATTTCTTCGATCGAATGAACGTAAGTGTCGGGTTTTCCCTGCCGCCGGTAAAACGCGCAGAACGTGCAGACGACGTTGCATACGTTCGTGTAATTGATGTTGCGGTCGATGATGTATGTCACGACGTCGGTCGGATTCTTCCGCATCCGCATTTCGTGCGCGGCGAGCCCGATTCGCACAAAATCGTTCGATTCCAAAAGCGCGGTGCAATCTTCGGCGGTCATTCTCCCGCCATTCAAAACTTTATCTAAAATCGGCTGAATATTGCTCATAACTCAAAATTATTTTATCACGGAACGGTTTACCCTCAGAGGACGCAGACAAAACAGAGAACATTATAAAAATCGACAAACTGACGGCTAAAACATATTACAAGATTTTCTGCCCGGGAAATCAGAAATTTCGTATATTTCGCGGGCATTGTTCGATTATTCCCGATATTTTAACAACTAAATTGATTTCTCCGGCTCTATGTTTTTCACTTTATTTCACTTTATTTCACTTTCCGTGTTTTCTGTGACTTCTGCGGCAAAACCTTCTTATTTTGCAAAACAAAAATCGCATTTTGCCAGAAAACTTAACAAAAATCGAAACCGAAACCCGTGTTTTTGCGAATTTCAATCTGCACGCTAAATTGTTTTACAAATTTTGTGCCGCGCGTGATATTTTTCACGAAAGTATTTCGCGTTAATGCCGGGAGAGAAAATTGTCGGGGTATTTTTATATGCGTAATCAGGAAAATCAGTTTGAAACCAGAGATATAGGCTTGCTCATATTCGTTTTAATTGCCGGTTGGCTACTTCTGTTTTATTCGAGTTTGTTTTAACGATTATTACACTGCCGCGCCGCGTTTCCGGCGCGAGAAGAGCGGTTCCCATAAACGAATGAAAGCAAACCGTTTTGCTGTTTTGAGGCTTATTCGTCGAGGTAAATCGGCTCTTTTCTTTTTTCGATCAAATCGTGTTTAAACGCCAAATCGTAAAAAAGCTCCAAGCCTTTTTTCATACTTTCATCAATCGAGTAAGAAATATTCTCCGAAAGATAGGCGTGAAACGCTTCGCGGCTGATGGAAACGTCCGTTTCGTAATTGGAAATTATTTCGTCGATATGCCGCAAGCCCTCGTCTCGCGCCGCCGCGAAATTAATGGTTTTCGCCGTTTCGATTCTTTCGCTTTGCGCCATCCACATCGCGAAAACAAAGCCGAATCCGGTAAAAGAGCGCCAGGTTTCAGCCAGGTCGAATTTGCGGTATATGTTTTCGTCAATCGTCAAAGACGGATCGCCGATCAAAAGCGCGCAATCGGCATCGCCGAGCATTTCCTTCAAATCCGGGCGCGACGTTTTCCATGCAGGTTCGAAATTCAAAAATTCGCGAAAAATTATTTTCGAAAGCGCGACGGAAGTCCTCGAAGAAACGTCGAGCGCGACGGTTTTCACGTCGCTCAAGTCTTCGCCCTTCGTTACCAGACAAACGCTTTTTACTTTCTTTTTCGCGCCGACGCAAACGCCCGGAACAAGGCGCGCGCCTTCGATTCTTTGGTATTCGATAACCGGCACGAGCGCGGCATCGACCCTTTTCTGCGCGAGCAGTTCAGCCGAGCGAGCCGGTGCGTTATCGAGAATGATTTCGATTTCCCCCCGATTTTTCCCGTAAAGAAAAGACCAGATGAGCGGCGCCGTATTCGAATAGCTCGAAGCTGAAATTCGCAATTCTCGCATTGGTAAAAAATGTAGCCCGCAAAACGCACAAAGCGGCTGAAAATCAATTCGAAATTAATTTTCGCTGTTTCGGTGTGTTGAGCGGGCTTGCTGCCTTTTTAGAATTTAATCGGCTAAGACGTCGTGATATTCCGGCGTCGCGTTAATTATTTTTCTCGCAAAAGGACAAGTCGCGACAACTCTCAAATCGTTTTCCCGCGCGAATCTCACGCTTTCTTCCACAAGGCGTTCGCCGATACCTTCGCCGCGCAAAGATTCGTCAACTTCCGTATGATCAATCGTAATTTCGCGGTCACCCGTTCTGACATACGTCAATTCCGCAATCCATTCGCCGTCTTTCTCGATATAAAGCGCGCCTTTCTTTCCGTGTTCATCTCTTTGAATTTCCATCATATGTGTAGCCTACAAAGAAACTTTCCCGAAATGCAAATGTTGTTTGAAAATTTGTTTTCCTTTATCCTTTGAGAATTTAAGCCTTTGAGAATTTAAACGGCGAATACGCATTCATTTTTTTATTCGCATATTTTTTACAGACTCTTATGAAAATCTACGACGTAACTTTCCCGATTTCCGCCGAAACTCCGATTTACGAAGGCGACCCTCAGGTAGAAATAAAAATTGCCGGTTCGATCGAAAACGGCGACGCGGCAAATGTTTCGCATATCTGCTGCGGCGTTCACACGGCAACCCACGTTGACGCGCCCGTTCATTTCATTAACGGAAAAAGAAAAGTTCACGAGCTGGAACTGGAAAAACTCGTCGGCGACTGCAAAGTCATCGAACTCGACGAAAGCGTTTTAGCGATTGAGCCCGAACATCTCGAAAATCTGGAAGACGGCGGCAGAGTTTTATTTAAAACTCGAAATTCAGCTTTCTGGAACGAGCCGGAAAAAGGTTTTCGCAAAGATTTCACGTATATCACGCCGGAAGCGGCGCGCCTTCTGGTCGATAAAAACATCTTACTCGTCGGAATCGATTATCTTTCGATCGAAAAATTCGACTCCGTGGATTTCGCAGCGCACATTGCTTTGCTTGAAAAAGAAATCGTCATTCTCGAAGGCTTGGATTTGCGGGAAGTTCCGCCGGGCGATTACGAATTAATTTGTCTGCCGCTCAAATACATCGGCGGCGCGGGCGACGGCGCGCCGGCGCGAACGATTCTAAGAAGCAGGTAAATTATTCACGGATAAACGCAGGTGAATATGGATAAATATGGATAAATACAAGTTAACAACTTAATTTAATCCGGGTTCGCCGGCGTCCGTCTGCGGCTGTTTTCTTTTAATTTTCCTTTAAAAGTAAACGCGTAAAAGTAAACGCGCCATTTTTACGAAACAAAAAGTGAAGAATTTTATGAATCGCAAAGAATACGCGAAACGCCGCCGCGAAATGTCCGGCAAACCAATCGAAGAATTGATCGAAAAGCTTTCGAGCGAAGATTTGCAGACGAGATTTTTCGCCGAGATATGTTTGCGCGATGCCGCTTCGACCTGACTCGATTTCAAGCCCGCGAGTTCGCGGGCAGAGCGCGAAGCATCAATCGAAAAATGGCGTCTCTGGTTAAAAGAAAGAGAAGGAAAATTTAAGAAAAGACTCGACAGAAGAAATATAACAAACGGAAATATAAATGAAAGAGATGAGAAATAAATTTATTTTTTACAAACTGAAAACGCCGTTGCACATCTTTTATTAAAGGAGAAAAGGAAATGAACAAAATTACATTTTACATACTGGGGATTTTCGCATTTTTGGTGTTTACTAATACGGAAACTTACGCTTGCAGCTGCATCCAGCGCGACGAGCCTTTAATTAAACAGGTTAGCCGGGCGAAAAAAGATTCGAACGCGATTTTTTCAGGTAAAGTTATCAAAGTAACTCCAAATCCCGAAAAGCACGAAGTGGTCGTAAAATTTCGCGCAGAAAAATCGTGGAAAGGAAATGTTTCCAGGCAAATGACGATTTCAACCGGAGAAAACAGCGCTTTGTGCGGTTATAATTTTGAAGTCGGCAAAAGCTACCTCATTTACGCTTCGGGCGCGGACGCAAAAAATTTGCAGACGAATCTCTGCACGAGAACGGCTGAATTAAGAGCGGCAAAATCCGATTTGAAACTATTGGGGAGAGCCGGAATCCCGAAAGGCTAAACGCCTTTTTAATTACACTTTATGAACGTTGACGAAAAAAGCTACCGCCGGAAAGTTTACGATATCGTGAATAAAATTCCGCCGGGACGCGTGATGACTTACGGGCAAATCGCGGATATTTTAGGCGAAGGCTATACGGCGCGAACGATCGGCTACGTGATGCACGCAGCCGATACGGCAAATGTTCCGTGGCAAAGAGTTATCAATTCGCAGGGAGCGTGCTCGACCGGCAGAATGACGATTCCGATTAATTTGCAGCAGAAAATGCTCGAAGGCGAAGGCGTCGTTTTCAACGAAAAAGGTAAATGCGATTTAAGCAGATATCGCTGGTTTCCCGAAGGTTTTGAAGATGATAAAGAAGATCAGCCGAGTTTGTTCGGTTAATGATTTTAATTTATATTCAATAGAAAATTATTTCAAAATTCGATTATTTTCCGAGCAATGAATTTTTATCCAATATTCCAACCAGACTACCGCCGTATATGCCTGTGGCGGTTTTAAGCACTATCCATTCGTTATCCTTTAATTCGGCAAACTGTTTGGCGCTAATAATAAAAGAATCCGCTGCTCCGGCAAACTCCATATCGCCAATTTGTAAATACCATCCGTGATTGCTCGCCCGATTCTCTTCCGGGAACGGATTGCGTATCACAATTTGAACGCAATCTTTATTTGGCACAAATATTGAACCATCGCAACCAATATAACTAAGACTGACTTTGCGTTTAAGTTCTTCCTTGCTTCTTGCCGGTCTTTGCAAATTCGAGGGAACCTTAAACGGTTCGGGAAGAAAAACTTTTTTACTTTCTATTTCGCCCCTTGAAATCGAAATTTCCGAGTTCTCTTCAAACATTTTTTCGGGTCCCGCTCTAATCAACTGAAGATTGCCGTCGACTCCTATGTATGCCGGGCTTGGCACGCCATTAATCCAAATAGCATAAATTGCGGACGAAAATTTACCTGTAATTACAAGTCGCACCACGACAGTTTTACCGGTTTTTTGTTTTTCGTCTTTTAATTCGGATTTGGGCGATTCGGGCAAGGGAATGGTTTCGATGCGGTAGGATTGCACCTTAAAACCATCGCCTTCAACCAACGTTTCATTAGTTCCTCTTGCAACTATTTTTCCGTTAGCTCGACTTAAATCAAAACTCTGCGCGATAATTCCTTCTGTAGTTAATAAAAGAAATGTCGTTAAAATCAGTAAAAAGCGGAAAAATAAAAAGTTTGATTTCTCCTTTTTTATTTTTGACTTCAAAAATGAAGTAAGAGGAACGTTATTAATTTTCTTCATTTTCTTCATTTAGTTTTCGCCCTCATTTGCTTTATCGAAGCAGATTTCTTCGTGCAATGTTTGACTGCAAAAAGTATGTTTATGAGTTAACGCAGACGCTTCTATTTATAATTTATCTTTCAATATCGGCTTCTTCAGGATATTCAGTTTCGTCGTTCATCAGCGGCTCGATTCTGCCGTAAGAGCCGATGCTTTCAGTCGGCAGATTATCGATTTCCTCGGAATTTATCTGATCCGGCGCGGCGGAACCCGCGTTATTAAGATTTTCCTTTGACGAATCGCTCGGATTTTCACCGGAATCGCTGGTTTTTGTTGTTTCTTCCTGGCTCATTTTTTTCTCCTTTACGAGCTTAAATAAATATCTTTCTTTTATCTTTTTATTTTCGGCTCGTTTATCTTCCCCACTTTAATTTGTTTCTCAAAACGTCGAAATAGTTGCGGTTAGGCGGCTGAACCAGATTAAACAAAATTCGGCTTTTGCGAATCAAAACGCGATCATGCGTCTGCATCTGATGTCCGATCTGCCCGTCTAAAGTTAAAACGACGCCTTCGTTTTCGTTGCGAAGCTTCAATTCGATTTCCGCGTTATCCGGCATGACAATCGGGCGATTCGTCAGCGTAAAAGGACAAATCGGCGTCAAAATGATAGCGTTCATCGAAGGATAAACGATCGGACCGCCCGCCGAAAGACTGTACGCGGTCGAGCCGGTCGGCGTGGAAACGATTAAACCGTCGGCGCGAAACGAATTGACGAAAAGTTTGTTCAGGTTGACCTCGATTTCGATAACGCGCGCCAAAACGGCTTTGTTGACAACGACGTCGTTTAAAACTCTGCCCGAGTATAATTTTTTGCCGTCTCGCCAATGCTCGACGTCGAGCATCACGCGGCTGTCGATGTCGTATCTGCCTTCGAGAATCGCTTCGAGCGCCGAAAACATTTCTTCGATGCGGAAATCGGTCAAATAGCCGAGGCTGCCGTAATTAATGCCGAGAACCAAAACTTCGCGGTCGCCCGTCAGCCGCGCGGTGGAAATCATCGTTCCGTCGCCGCCGAGAACGACGATTAAATCCGCCTGCATCTGAAACTTTTCCGCTTCGGCGTAATCAATATCGCAGTTTTCCGCATTGAACCGTTCGATTTGTTCGTGCGGTCTGCCGATCAAATCAATTCCGCGCTTTTCGAGCCAGGACGACAATTCGCAAGCTGTTTTCAAAGCCTCGGCGTGATTCGGTTTGACGACGACGCCGACGCATTTTATTTCTTTAATCTCCATTTCGGTAAATGATTAACCAAACGACGGCAAACTGCAAGTAATATTCCGGATAAAAAGCGCCCGAACGCGAACAAAAAAATATTGCCATTAATTCTAAAACGGATTTATGATTAGAAATCTCTAAATAATATTTTATGGACAATCATACATATAATTACGACGAACAGCAGCCGTTTGCCGCTGCCGAGTTTGCCGAAAACCCGGAGCCGCGCTGCCCCTGCATTCTTCTTCTGGACACTTCCGGCTCGATGCAGGGCGACCCGATCGAAGAACTCAACCGGGGTTTGCAGGCTTTTCGTCACGAGCTTTTTAGTGATTCGCTTAGTATGAAGCGCGTTGAAATCGCCGTCGTCACGTTCGGTCCGGTTTCGGTGATGCACGATTTTACGACCGCAGACCAGTTTCGCCCGCCGCATCTCGAAGCTGCCGGCGATACGCCGCTTGCCGCCGCCGTTTCTCGCGGGCTCGGTTTGCTCAAAACGCGCAAGCAAATTTTGCGCGACAACGGGATAAAACTTTTTCGCCCGTGGATTTTTCTTATTACCGACGGCGAACCGACCGACGAATGGCAATACCTGCCGCGCGTCATTCGCGAAGGCGAAGAAAACAAATCGTTTTCTTTTTTCGCGCTCGGCGTAAAAAACGCGAATTTCGAAGTTTTGCGGCAAATAGCCGTGCGCGAGCCTATGAAGCTCAGCGGAGTCAGATTTAAAGAATTTTTCCTGTGGCTTTCCGCGTCGCTGAAAAACGTTTCGCATTCGAATCCGGGCGACAGCGTGCCGATTCCCGATTATAAACCTTACGGATGGGCGGAAGTTTAATGAATTCAAAAGATTGGCGCTACGCGCACGCTTCGGCGATCGGCGCGGCGCATCTCGCCCAAAACACGGTTTGCCAGGATCGTTTTTCGTGCCGGACAATCGAAACATCAGGCGGCGAAGTTTTAATCGCAGTCATTGCCGACGGCGCGGGCAGCACTTCGGACGGGCAACACGGCGCGCAAACGGCTTGCGAGCTTTTTACGGAAGAAGTCAATTCGTTTCTAAAGTCTGAGAACGCTTCGGTTAAATCCTTAAACGCGGACTTCGGAAAACGCTGGATTAATTATTTTCAGCAGAAGATCGCCGCAGAGGCAAAGACAAACGGCAAAATCGTTCGCGATTACGCTTCGACATTGATCGCCGCAATCGTCGGCAAAAGCGCGGCGGCGTTTTACCAGGTCGGCGACGGAGCGATCGTCATTTCCGATTCGGGCGCGGCTGAAAGTTATCGCTTTGCCATCGCGCAGCACGAAACCGAATACGTAAATATGACGGATTTTTTGACCGACGCGGCGGCAGCCGAACGTCTGCGTTTCGCGCTGATTGAAGAGGAAATCGAAGATTTGATTTTATTTTCCGACGGCATTTTCCCCGTCGCCGTCAATTATCAAGCCAATCAGCCGCACGAACCGTTTTTGATGCCGATGATCGCGCCTTTAAGAAACGGCAACGCGAACAATTTAAACGAAAAACTCGAAAATTTTCTGCAAACGCCGAAAATAAACGAAAAAACCGATGACGACAAAACAATAATTTTAGCTTCGCGCGCCTTTTCTAAAAGCAACCTGATCGCAAAATCAGAAGCCCGCGCCTAAGCGGAAACGAAAACAGAAAGCTCAATTTTTTATCAACTTATGCTCACGTATTACGACAGCAAAAATCAATCCTACGTCTTCACAAACCGGATCGGAAGCGGCGGCGAAGGCACGGTTTATTCGTGTCCGAACGATGAAAAAACGGTTGCGAAAATTTATCACGAACCGATTCCCGACGAGAAAGCCGAAAAGCTGCGCTGGATGGCTGCAAACTCGAACGAGCAGCTTTTAAAGGTTGCGGCGTGGATCGTCGATACTCTGCACGATGCGCCGGGCGGAAAAGTCGTCGGTTTTTTAATGCCGAACGTGAAGGCGAAAGAAATTCACGAGCTTTACTCGCTGAAAAGCCGCCGCGTTTATTTTCCCGAGGCGACGTGGCAGTTTCTCATATACGCGGCGACGAATCTCGCCCGCGCTTTTCACAATCTGCACAAAAACGAGCACGTAATGGGCGACGTCAATCACGGCAACTGCGTCGTTTTAGCCGACGCGACCGTGAAACTGATCGACTGCGACAGCTACAGCATCAAGCTCGAAAATCGCCGGTACCCGTGCGAAGTCGGCGTCGCTTCGCATCTCGCGCCCGAGCTTCAGGGCGTAAATCTTCGCGGCGTCGAACGGCTCGAAAAACACGACAATTTCGGCTTGGCGGTTATCGTTTTCCAATTGCTTTTTTTGGGCAGACACCCGTTTGCCGGCAATTACGCGGGCGGCGAAGATAAATCGCTCGAAGATTGCATACGCGAGCTGCGCTTTGCTTACGGCAAAGACGCGCATTTAAGAAACGTCAGACAGCCGCCCGGAACGCTTTCGCTCGGCGCGGTTTCGCCGCGCGTCGCCGTTCTTTTCGAACGCGCTTTTTTGAGCGAAAATCGTCCCGAGCCGCGCGAGTGGATCGAAGCGCTCGAAGACCTCTCGGCGAATCTGAAATCCTGCGTGATGCATCCCGGTCATCACTTTTACGCGGAATTGCAACTGTGCCCGTGGTGCGAAATCGAAGCGCAAACCGGATTGATGCTTTTTCCGTTTGTCAGCGTCACGAATCGCTTGTCCGACGGCGAAGCCTTTAATATTTTCACGGTCGAAAGCCTCGTGGCGAGCTTCGACGTTCAGCAAAATTTGCCGGCAAAGATACCGAAACCGACGGTTTTGCCGCCGCTGTCGCCCGAAGCGCGGAATACGCGAAAAGAAATGCGCAATAAATTAATAACGATAGCGGCGCTGCAATTCTTTTTAACGGGTTTTCTGGTGATCTTTTTCGGCGGTTGTTTCGCTTTTTTTGTGAGTATGCTTTTGTGGCTTATTTGCCTGGGTATGTTTAATACCTTCGCTGATCCACTTAAAAACAGCCTTGAAATTGATTTAGATATTGCCCGTGAAAAGTTGGAAAAGATTGAAAAGGAATGGGAAAAAGCTTACGCGCCCGCAGAGCTTAATGGCAATCTCGATCAAATCAGAAAAAAAATAAAGTATTACCAGCATTTTCCTAAAGAAAATCATCAAAAAGAAAAGTTTCTGCAAAGAGCGCGTTTCGAGCGAGAACTCGACGATTATTTGAGTTCGTTTCGTTTAAACGAAAATCAGATTTCCGGCATCGGCGAAAAACCTCTGAGTGTTTTAAGGGATTTCGGCGTAAAAACGGCGGCTGACATCAAGGAAAACCGTCTGCGTTCGATTCCGGGAACCGGCGACATAATCGCGCAAAAATTGCTTGAGTGGCGCGAAGAACTGGAAAAAAACTTTCAATATGTGCCCGATGTCGAAATTTCCAAAATTGACCAAGAGCAGATAGAACGCGAGTTTTTCGGCATAAGGCGCGAAACCGAGCGGGAAATCGGCGAATTGCTCGTCACGATTCGTTCGGGATCGGTCAAAGCCCGGCGCGAGCAGCAGGAAGTATTGACGAAATCGAAATCGATCGTCAAAGACTTTGCGCAAGCCGAAAGAGACTTCGCGGCAATGGCTTTGCAAACTCCGGCAATGATTTTAATGAGCGTCATCGTGTTTCTTACATTAATTTTCGGCGCTATGCTCAATGGTTTCCTGAAGTCGCCAACCGTTTATATAACAACTAACCCGCCTTCTCCGATTAGTTTCGAAAAGTCAGGCGCAGCTTCGAGTTATTCCGGTTCAGCAAATTACAGTGTTTCCGAAAACATAACAGATAAAGAAATCGAAGAAATGTCTTATGCGCTTCGTCAAGAGGCGGCATGGAATATTTATTATGAAACGCTCCCTATAACCGGTAATAAAAAAGTCGAGAAAAAATTGCTTCTTGCCAAACGGCTTGACGCAAACAATATAAGGATTCTCAACCGGCTGGCTTTAGTCATTTACGAACAAAAAAGATACAAGGAATCCCTCGCAATTCTCGATCAGGCGGCGGTAATCAATTCCGAAGATTTCGACACGAAAAACTTTATCGGGATGAACTATATTATGATGAAACGATACGCTGACGCCCGTAAAATATTCACAAAACTCGCGCTTACGCATCGTTCTGCAAATACTGTTTTTTACAATCTCGGGCTCGCACATAAAGCGCTTGAAGATTATCCTTCGGCGGCAAAGGCTTTTCGCTCCGCCGTCGAGGTCTCTTCAGTAGATGCAGATTCGCGATTCGAGCTCGGTTATTGTCTTTATAAAACGGGAGATACAAAAGGCGCGCGCGCGCAGTATGAAAAGCTGCTCGGAATAAACGAGCAAAGAGCCCAAGACTTGAAGAAACAAGCCAAAATTTATTAGAAATCAGCGGTTATCGAAATTCATCGCTTCGATAACCGCGCGTTTTCGTCTCTTTTTCATTCTTTTTTCATCCTTTTTCATCTTTTTAATATGTTTTAGTCGAACACATAAACGATGAACCCGGTATTTCATAAATTCATTTGCTAATGTTTGCACGTTTCCCGGCATCAAAACAGCAGCACATTTACAACAGTTTAACTTTTGGACATTGGACTTTGGACTATAATCTGCTAAAATCGCGGTTTGTCCAAGACGACAATCTAAATTCAAATCTCAATATGCAGGTAATATAAAGATGTTAAAGTTTTTCAGCCGTTTGGAAAAAACACGCAATTTCATTATTTTGATTTTCGCGCTTCTTCTGATTTTCAGTATGATTTTTATCGGCGCGACTTTGTTTGATCAACCGACGCAAACAAATGTTTCGCTTTTCAGCACGGAAGCTGTCGCTGACGTCGGGGATGAAAGCATAACCGCCGGCGAGCTCGCCCGGCAAAAAGAAAGCATGACTCAATTTGGCGGACAAACTCTGCCTGCAAAGTTTATGCTTGACGGAATGATCCGCAATCGCATTACCCGCATCGAAGCCGAACGCCTGGGTTTGCGGGCAACAGATGCGGAAGTTGCCGCGGAAATTCGCGAGCAGCTGAAATCCGACACGACGCCTTTCGACCAGAAACGCTACGAGCAAAGCGTCACAGACCAGTTCGGCAGCGTCGCCGCTTACGAGCAGGCGGTTCGCGATCAGCTCAGCGCTAAAAAGCTCGAAGCATTTATCACGTCGAGCGTTACCGTTTCCGAAGAAGAACTGCTGAACGACTTTAAACGCAAAAGCACGAGATTTGATTTAAGCTACGTTCCGGTTAATACCGCAGATCTTGCGCAAACCATCAAGCCGACCGATGAAGAGCTGCAAAATTACTTTAATCAAAACAAGCAAAACTATTTCATCAACGTTCCGCAAAAGAAAATTCGCTACGTTTTTCTGAACACGGCGAAAATCGGCGAAAAACTCCCGATTTCCGATGAAGACCTGAGAGCCGAATACGATAAACTGCCAGCCGAACGCAAAAAAGCGGGCGTCAACGGTCAGGAAATCGTTCTTCGCGTTTCCAAACCGGAATTTGAAGCACAGGTAATGGAAAAAGCCGCTCAAATCGTTCAGGACGCCAGAAAAAACGGCGGAAAAATTTCCGAAGAAGCGTTTGCCGATCTCGCTCGCGGGCAATCTGAAAATCCCGCATCAGCCAGAAACGGCGGAAAACTTCCGGGCTTGGTCAAAGAAAATCCGAGCAAACCGGACGACCCGTACCAGCAGCTTTTGACGATGCAGCCGGGAGAAATCACCGATCCGGTCGTTTATCAAAGCCGCGTATTCATTCTGCGCCGCGGTGAAGATGCGCCGAAATCGTTTGAAGACGCGAAAAAAGAACTGGAAGTAAGCTTGAGAAACCGCCGCGCGTACGGCATCGCCGCCGAACTCGCGCAGAAAGCCTCGGAAAGCCTGCGTCAATCTAAAGACGTGCAGAAAACAGCCGCCGAATTCGCCGCTCAGGCTAATATGACGCCGACGGAAATGATTCGCGAAACCGGTTATATCAAACCCGGCGACACGGTGGAAAACATCGGCATTTCGCCGCAGTTTGAAGAAGGCATCGCAAAGCTTGAAAACGTCAACGATGCAGGCGAAAGAATTCCCGTCCAAAACGGTTTCGCCATTCCGCTTCTGGTCGATAAAAAAGAGCCGCGCGACGCTGCTTTCGAAGAAGTGAAAGATCAAATCGCCGAAAGCGTCAAACTTGAAAAAGCGCGCACGCAGGTCGAAGAAATCGCTAAACAAATCGCCGCCGAAGCAGGCTCTGCAAGCGCCTTAAGCGCAGCCGCGACCGCAAAAGGATTGAAAGTTCAGGAGCAGAAAGGCTTTATTTTAGGAACTCCGATCGGGCAAGGTCCTTCAGCTTCGACTTCGGACGCGCTCGAAGACGCGATTTATGCGATGAAAGACGGTGAAGTTACCAAAACGCCGCTGAAAGTCGGGGACAACTGGTATATCGTCGGCGTCAACAAGCGCGAAGAAACGAATATGGACACTTTCGCGTCGCAGCACGATCAGCTTATGCAGACAATGCTGCAGGAAAAACGCGGAACGGTCTTTTCCGATTATCTGGCGTCGATTCGTCATAAAATGGAAGCCGACGGGGATATAAAAGTTTACAGCGAAGTGCTGAAAAAGATTGATCCGGTACAGGAAACAATCAGCGAAGACGGTACCAAAACTCTCACTTACTAAGAAAAAACGGTTGAAAAATGAAAAGAGCAGGCTTTCAGCGCCTGCTCTTTTTTTGTTTATTAGAAACTTTGTTGTTGTTATAAAAAAGACGCGAATTACTCGCCGAGATACGCTTCCTTGACTCTCGGGTCATTTGCCAGCTCTCTGGAATCGCCCTGCATAACGATTCTGCCCGATTCCAGCACGTATGCGCGATCGGAATGATGAAGGGCGGCGTTAGCGTTCTGCTCGACAAGCAGAATGGTTGTGCCTTCAGCGCGGATTTCATCAATCGCTTCGAAAATAGTGTGTACGACGAGCGGCGCGAGACCCAATGAAGGCTCGTCCAAAAGAAGAAGACGCGGGCGCGACATTAAAGACCGAGCCATTGCGACCATTTGCTGTTCGCCGCCGGAAAGTGTTCCGGCTTTTTGCGATTCGCGTTCTTTAAGCCGCGGGAACATACGAAAACCGCGTTCCATATCGGCGGCGATGCCTTTTTTATCGCTGCGGATATACGCGCCCATCTCCAGGTTTTCGCGCACGGTCAGATTGGCGAAAACGCCGCGACCTTCTGGCGACATCGCGATTCCCATCGGCACGAGCTTGTGCGCCGGAATTCCGCTGATTTGTTTGCCTTCAAACATTACGCGCCCGATTCGAGGGTTCAGAAGACTTGTAATCGTTCTGAGCGTCGTCGTTTTGCCCGCGCCGTTTGCGCCGATCAAGGTGACGACCTCGCCGGCTCCGACTTCCAGGTTAATGTCCGTTAAAGCTTCGATTGCGCCGTAACTGACCGATACGTTTTCTAAAGTCAACATAAAAAAATTAAAGCTTGGAAACTAAGGCTTTAACAGATCAGCCCGGTTTGCTGAATCTTGAAACCTTAAAAGATAAAAAACTTTTAATCGCCCAAATAAGCCTCGATAACTTTCGGGTCGTTTTTGATGTCCTGCGGAAGTCCGAGGGCGATCGATTTGCCGTAATCAACGACTTGTATGCGATCGCAAACGCCCATCACGACGCGCATATTATGTTCGACGAGAACAATCGTCAAACCGAAACGATCGCGGATTTGCTTGATAAGGCGGGTCAAATCTTCCTGTTCGGACGGATTCATTCCCGCCGCCGGTTCGTCTAAAAGCAAAAGCTGCGGGCGTGTCGCGAGAGCGCGCACGATTTCCAGGCGGCGCTGATTGCCGTAAGGAAGCGACGTTCCGCCTTCGTCTTTGTATTTCTCCAGATCGAAAATCCGCAAAAGCTCGAGCGCGAATTCGCGATGTTCGCTTTCGTCCTTAAAATAATTCGGAAGGCGAAAAACCGCTTCGGCGAGATTTTGTTTGGCGTGTCGATGACAGGCTGTAATAACGTTTTCCAGCACGCTCATCGAAGGAAAAAGCCGGATATTTTGAAATGTTCTCGAAACGCCGAGACGCGAAATCTGAAACGGTCGCATTCCGTTAATGCGCGTTCCGGCAATGTTTATATCGCCCGAGGTCGGTTCGTAAACGCCGGTCAGAAGATTGAAAATAGTTGTTTTGCCCGCGCCGTTCGGTCCGATTAAACCGTAAATTTCGCCGGGCGCAACCTGCATCGTGAGTTCGTTGACGGCAATCAGACCGCCGAAACGAATCGTCGCTTTATCGGTTTGCAGAATGTAATTTCCGTTGTTCATTGATAGTTTTTTTATTTGCCGCGGATTTACTCCGACAACGCGGATTTAAGAAAATTTATTTACAGAAAACACGAACTACAATTCGCTGGTTTATGTATATTATCTCGCCGAATTCTTAATACTTAATTTGGTTTTTATCCGTGTCTTTCCGCGCAAACCGCCGCTAAAATTACTTTTTATCCTCTTCGCTCTGCATTTTTTTGGCTTCGCTTTGCTGGGCAATCGGAACGCCTTTATCGGTTGCGTCGCCTTCGTCGCCCTCGGAGTCTTTGCGCGGGCGTTTGAGCCAGCTAAGCCCGAATTCGCGCGTGCCTAAAATTCCCTGCGGTCGCAGAATCATCGTTAAAATCAAAATTAAAGCGAAAATAACCAGCCGCAGATCGGCAACCTGAAAAACCGAGTCGCCGATTTGAATTCCCGGCAACTGGCGCAGAATTTCCGGCAAAAGCGTAACCACAATCGCGCCGAGAATCGCGCCGGTCATCGAGCCCATCCCGCCGATGACGATCATAATGATGATCTCAAACGACCTGATAAATTGAAAATCGTTCGTGCTTAGAAACTTGTTGTAATGCGCAAACAAAACTCCGGCGATTCCGGCAAAAGCCGAGCCGATAACGAATGAAGTGACTTTATAACGCGTCGTGTTGACGCCCATCGCTTCCGCCGCCAGTTCGTCTTCGCGGATGGATATAAGAGCGCGCCCCGTGTCGGATTTGACGATATTGTGAATGACGACGACCGTTATGACGGCGAAGATTCCGATCCAGAGAAAGTTTGCGTAACCCGGAACCTGATAACCGGTCGCGCCGCCGACCGCGTCGATATTCAAAATAACGATGCGGATGATCTCGGCAAAACCGAGCGTCACGATCGCCAGGTAATCGCCTTTCAAACGCAGAGAGGGAATGCCGACGATCAAGCCCGCGAGCGCCGCGACAAGCGCGCCGATAACGATGGCAATCAGCAATACGACGCTTGCCGCGCCGATTTCGCCCATAAAGGCAAACGAGCTTTCGAGCGCTTTCCCGTAATTAACTGTGAAATACGCGGAAGAATACGCGCCGACCGCCATAAAACCGGCGTGCCCGATGGAGAACTGCCCGGTAAAGCCGTTAATCAGGTTAAGCGATGTCGCCAGAATAATATTAATGGCGATAAAAGCGAGCAGGCGACCCTGGTAATCATCAACCCCGAGACCGAAAAAACCGCTGCTGCTAAGCATTGCGTTAACAACGTATAAAACGGCGACGATAACAATTCCGACAATTAAATTCTTCACCCAAGAAGACATATTTTTTAATGGTGAATGGTGAATGGCGAATGGCGAATGAAAATGTAATTAATCATTTACCATTAATCATTTACCATTAAATTAAACTTTTTCCTGTACGTTCGAACCTAAAAGACCAGCCGGACGCAAAAGCAAAACTAAAATCAAAATAGCGAAAGCGACGGCATCGCGATAAGTCGAAGGAATGCCGATGTAGCTTCCGTAACCGACGACCAGAGTTTCCGCCGCGCCGATCAGAAGTCCGCCGAGAACCGCGCCCGGAATGTTTCCGATGCCGCCTAAAACCGCTGCGACGAAAGCTTTAAGCCCGGTGATGATGCCCATCAAAGGCTCGATCTTCGGATTATACTGCGCCGTCAAAACTCCGCCGGCTGCCGCGAGCGCCGATCCGAGCGCAAACGTGAAAGCGATCACGAAATCCGTGTTAATGCCCATCAGTTTCGCCGAATTTATATTAAACGAAACGGCGCGCATCGCTTTGCCGATTTTTGTTTTGTAAATAATGTATTGCAGCAAAACCATCAGCAGAATCGAAACGACGAAAATCAAAATTTGCGAAGTCGAAATCGTGGCGTTGCCGAAAAGCGTGATGTTATCGTTTGGAAGAAGCTGCGGGAAAGAGCGCGGCGTTCCGGAAAAGAAGAAAACGAAAAGATATTCGATTAAAAGCGACATTCCGATTGCCGTAATCAGCGTCGTCATTTTCGAGAATTTTCGCACCGGTCGATAAGCGAAACGCTCGATCGCCATTCCGATTGCCGCCGCAATCGCCATTGCTCCCACTAAAGTTACGACAAAACCGAAAGCCGACGGATCGGAAGCGAATCCGAGTGACGTCGCCAAAATAAAGCCGGCGTAAGCGCCGACCATATAAATATCCCCGTGAGCGAAGTTAATCAGGCGCAAAATGCCGTAAACCATCGTGTAGCCGAGCGCAATCAGCGCGTAAATCGAACCGATGGTTAAACCGTTAATAAGCTGCTGAACAAAAGTATCCATAAATTTCAAGTTCAAATTTCAAAATTTAAGATTCAAGGTTCAAAGCTTTTTCTTCGACTTTGAACCTTGAATTCCGGACATTGAACTTATTTATTTGTATTGTTTGCCGCCGCCGAATTAGCTGCGGAATTAGCGTTTGCGTTTGTATTTGCGCCGTTTGCCGCGTTTGCGTTCGACATCGTGTTGGCGTTTGTCGCCGCGTTTGCGTTGCTGTCAGCGACGGTCGGGCTTGCGGTCGGAGCCGACATTCCTTCAGGGTAAATCGTTTCCTTGAAGGTGAATTTGCTTTGCGCCGGCGAGAGTTCGAGAACGACCGCCGGTTTGACCGCGTTGCGGCTCGCGTCGAGCGTGATGGTCCCGGTTACGCCCGCAAAATTTTTCGTCGCGTTAATGGCGTCTTTCAATTTTGCGCTGTCTTCCGCGCCGCCCGCGCGTTTGATGGCGTCGGCTAAAACCTTCGCCGCATCATAAGCCAATGCCGCCAAAGAATCGGGAACCGTGTTGAACTTCGCTTGATAAGCTTTTACAAAATTTTGAATTTCCGGCGCCGGATTGTCGGCTGAGTAATGGTTTGAAATATAAGAGTTTTTCAAAGCCTCGCCGCCGAGCTTCCAGATTTCCGGTGAATCCCATCCGTCGCCGCCGAGAAGCGGCATATTCATTCCGAGCTCGCGCGCCTGGCGGGCGATAATGCCGACCTGGCTGTAGTAGCCGGGAATGTAAATTACGTCAGGATTCAAGTTGCGGATTTTGGTCAGCTGTCCTTTAAAGTCCGGATCGGTTTGCGTGTAAGCTTCTTTCGTTACGATCGTTCCGCCGTTTTTCGTAAATTCCTGCTCGAAATACTGCGTCAGCCCTTTACTGTAATCGGAGTTTACGTCGCCCAGAATCGCGGCGGTTTTAGCTTTCAAAGTGGTTGCGGCAAACTTTGCCATCGTCGCGCCTTGAAACGGGTCGATAAAACAAACGCGCGAAATGTAATCGCCGACTTCCGTTACTTTCGGGTTCGTCGAAGAAGGAGTAATCATCGGGATGCGCGCCGATTGAGCGACCGGCGCGGCAGCCAAACTGTTTGTTGAGGCGACTTCACCTAACAGAGCGTGCACTTTGTTTTGATTAATCAATTTTTGCACAACAGTCGTTGCCTGCTGCGGCTGTCCCTGGTCATCTTCAACGATCAGCTCGATTTTTTTGCCGTTGATGCCGCCCGCCGCGTTTATTTCGTCAACCGCCAGTTGAATACCGTTTTTCGTTGATTGTCCGAAACTCGCGGTTTGCCCGGTCAGATCGCCGTAAACACCGACTTTGATTGTATCGCTGCTCACGCCGGCGGTGTTGCCGTCGCCGCCTTTCTGCACGCAGGCAATAGAAAGAAATATGGAAGTTACCACACAAATAGCTAAAATGATTCTGGTCATATCTACCTCTTAGATAAAATTTTGCTGAAAGATTTGGCTATGCTCTTGCCGGACGTATTACGCCGTATGCCGTGGAAAAGTAATTTTAGAGCATTTTATAATCTTGTGAATTAAATATTCAAACTGGCATTATACCTTTTTCAAGTAGTATGTCGAGTGTTTGCCGGATTGAATTTAAATGAAATATTTAATGCGGCGATACAAAAAGCCGCAGGAGCGACGAAAATATATAAAATCTGTACTACTCTATTAATATAGCCGTTTGTCGTTAAACGGGGATTGCCTATCTGTCCGGCGGCGTTAAATTAAGCTCGGGATTATTGTTTATGAAACCATTTGAACCAAAAAACTTCGGCGATATGCCGAAAGAAGATTTTCGCCGTTTCGGACACGAAATCGTCGATTGGATTGCCGATTATTTTGAAAAAATGGAGCATTTGCCGGTGCTTTCGCAAAACGC
>JAOAPX010000177.1 GCA_025463125.1 Acidobacteriota bacterium
TAGTTTTCAACGTTAAAAATGCAAAGAAACAATTTAACGCGCTTCTACGAAATTATGTGAGCGTTTTTCAATAAACGGTTGAATTCGGCGGTTGAATGGACGGGGAAAACGAATAGTGAAAAGTGAACAGTGAACAATTCTTAATTATCAGTTATTCGTTATCAGTTATTCATTATCATCAGTTATTCATTATCGGTTATTCGCTGTTCGTTTTTTTCCCGGTTTACAATTTAAAGAGTTTAGTTCGAAGAATTTTCGACTGCATCCGGCTCGAAGCGATTTCCTGACCGTTTTTTAATGTTATTAAATACGTTCCGCCGGGCATCGGAGAAACGCGCGTGATCATTTCCAGATTGGCGAGCGCGCCGCGCGAAAGCCTGATGAATTTATCGGGTTCGAGCCGCATTTCAAGATCTTTCAAGCGGTAATTAATAACGTGTTTTTGGTTTTTGTCGGTCGTAATATAAAGCAGCTCGCCGTCTGCCACGATCGAAGCGATTTCCGACACGGAAACAAGATAGATTTCCTCGCGTTTTTTAACCGGGATTCGCTCGAGAAATTCGGCGCGCGTGTTTTCGTCGTAAATCTGCGTCGCGTTACGCACGTTTTCGGCTTCCCGTTCCTGCCAGTCGGCTTGTTCGAGACGTTCGTGCGCTCGCTGCAAGGTTTCGCCGAGCCGAGACTTTTCAACCGGTTTCAGCAAATAATCAACCGCGTTTACTTCAAAAGCCTGAACGGCGTATTCGTCGTAAGCCGTGACGAACGCGACGAGCGGCATTTGCGTTTTTTTCAGTTGTTTGACGATTTCCAGACCGGAGATTTCCGGCATCTGCAAATCGAGCAGCGCCAGATCCGGTTTCGCCCGCCTGATGATTTCCAGCGCTTCGGTGCCGTTTTCCGCTTCACCGACGATTTCGACGTCTTCGAATTCGCGCAAAATCGTTTTCAGAAATTCACGCGCCGGGCGTTCATCGTCGGCAATCACAACTCGGAGCTTACTCATATAGATTAAAGGAAAAATTAGCCGCGGATTGACGCGGAAGACGCTGATAAAACAAACCGGAAAAAACAGATAACAAGTGTAAAATCATTTTTTTTAACAAGCGTAAGATCATTTTATCGCCTGCTTTTATCTTGCTTAATCTGCGTCATCGGCGAAAATCCGCGGCTGAATTCTCCTTGCTTTGATTAAGTAATCTGTCCTTTTACAGGCAATTTAATTTGCGACAGCGTTTTCTTTTCAGAATCCCGCTTGATTTCTAAATTTGCCGTTTTGCCGTAATAAGAATGCAAACGGTCCTGAATGTTTTTGAGCCCGACGCCGCCGGAATTTAAAGATTTTTTCACTGTTTTTCCCGCGCCCGTATCGTAAACGCTCAATTCCAGAAAAACTTCGCCGTTTTCGTTTTCGAGCCGCGCTGAAATTTTCACCTCGCCGCCGTTTTTATTTTCCGAAATGCCGTGTTTGATGGCGTTTTCGACCAGAGGCTGCAAGATCAAAGCCGGAACCCGAATTTTTTCCAGCTCTTTCGGCACTTCGATTTTTATTGTCAAACGCTCTTCAAACCTCGTTTTTTCGATGTCCAAATAATTTTCAATTAATTTTATTTCTTCGCCGAGCGTGCAAAATTCGCCGGTAGAGCGCAAAACGCCGCGCAGCAATTTCGTTAATTGCATCAAGGTAGAAAACGCTTTTTCCGGCGAAGTTTGGATAAGGTAGCCGATCGTCGTCAGCGCGTTAAACAAAAAATGCGGGTTGACTTGAGCGCGCAGAGCAGACAATTGAGCTTCGGTCGCGAGCTTTGCAAATTCCTGTTCGCGAAATTCCTGTTCGCAGCGCTCGTGCGAAACGCGCAAAACGTCGATTCGCCGCGCCGCAAGACGCGAAACGGCTTCGAGCATTTCGATTTCGTCTGAAAGCAGACGCCTGCCGCCCGCGAAATCGCTGAGCTTTATACAAAAAAGCGGCGTTTCAACGGTCGGAATAAAAATTTTCGCGCTGTTCGGCGTAAAAACTACGGGCGAATATTTCGCTTCCGCGTCGGGCTTGTAGCTTTCCGTCCAGATCGCCGTTTTTGCCGTTAATACTACGGAAAGCTTGCGGCAAATCTCGTCTAAAATCGCTTCGATCGATTCTATCGTTTCGATTTCGCGCCCGATTTCGATTTGCGTGTTTTCGTAATTGACGCGGTGCAAAACGACTTTATCGACGAGCCAGACGGCAAAGCGGTGAAGGCTCGGGTAAACGAGCGCCGTCGCCATCCAAAGCGTCAGTAAAAGGCTGATCGCGTTGACATCGTTGCGGTCGTGCGTTTCGTGATAATGCAGAAGCGGCGCGGCGATGAAAACGTATAGCCCGAGCGAAACGCCCGCGAGCAAAATCAGCGAAAAAGCGCGTTTTAAGAATAAATCGGCAAAAGCGAAACGGTAATTTTGATAAAGAATCGCGAGCGCGAGCGGCAGCGAAGATTGATGCGCGACGAGTTCGACCAGCCACGATTTTTCCTCGCTTTCGCCGCTCAGATGCAGCGCGGAAACCGCGAAAACCAGCAGAGCGCTCGCCCAGATCGTCTTTTTTTCGAGCGTCTGGCGAAAATTAAAAATGAGCAGCCCGGTAATTAAAGCGAGCGAACCGAAAGTTAAGGTCCGAAGCGCCGTATCGGACGGCGCATTGTTTTCAAAAAAGGCGGAATGCAGGTGAAGAACGGCGGCGAGCGAGCTTAAAGCATACGCGGCAAGCGTCAGCCAGCGCGCTTTTTTTTCTTCGCTTTGCGCCGAATGAACCACGACCGACGGCAAAAACCCAAGCGCCGAATAAGAAACCGCGACGAGAAAGACCGAGAATTTATAAGTATTAAAATCTTTCTGAATAAAAATTAAAAGCTCGCCGATGTTCCAGATTAAACCGAGCAAAGATGTCGTTAAAAGCAGCAAATTAATGCTTTGCGCCTTTCTTGAGCGTCGATGCCGCACGATCATTGCCAGCAGAAGCCCGTAAAGCGCGATTCCGACCGTAAAACCGAGCAGATTGATTAAAGATGCGGCATTGAATGTATTCATCAGAAAATATTTAGATTAACCGTCGTCAAAAGCGGTTGCAACCGTGAGTTTATAAACCGCCGTTTTTTCTAAACGAACGGTTGATTTCAGTAATTGAAATATTAACCTTATTAACCGCGAAATTGACAGGAAAAAGAATTTAAGAGTTTAGGCTCGCGAAAAACGCGAAAAAGAATTTTTAATAAAAAAACATCTCGAACACGGAGAACGAGTAAAAATAGATGTTTCTTCTTTGCGTTCTTTGCGGGAAACCGGGAAATATCCCGCAAAGGCGCAGAGAGCACAAAGTGAAACTTTGATTATTATGAAACAGCTTCAAATAAGAAAATGAAAATAAGAAAATGAAAATAAGAAAATAAGAAAATGAGAAAGAAAATGAGATTAAAGAAAATGAGATTTTAATAATTTTCGCGTATTTTGCGAGTTAATCTCCGGGATTGCGCTCCGAGCCCGGTTAAAACAAAAAAGCCCTATCATCAGATAGAGCTTTTTTGTTAATAAATCAAAAATGTTCGGTAAATCGGTTTATTTGCCGATCGATTCGTAGCGGCGCTGAACTTCGTCCCAGTTGACGACGTTCCACCACTGTTTCAAATATTCCGGACGGCGATTGCGGTACGAAACGTAGTAAGCGTGTTCCCAGACGTCGTTGCCCATAATCGGCTCGACGCCCTGCATCAGCGGCGTGTCCTGATTCGGCATAGATTTTATTTCGAGTTTGCCGCCGGCGGCAATCAGAAAAACCCAGCCCGAACCGAATTGCTTGACGCCCGCTTCGTTGAATTTTTCCTTAAACGCTTCGAACGAACCGAAATCGCGAGCGATCGCTTCGGCGAGCGAACCCGAAGGCGCGCCGTTTTCGTTTTTCTTCATAAGCGTCCAAAACATCGAATGGTTGGCGTGTCCGCCGCCGTTATTGCGAACGGCGGTTTTCACCGCATCGGGCAGCGAATCGACTTTTGCGAGCAATTCTTCAAGCGTATTTCCGTGCAAATCCGGGTGATCCGCCAGAGCCTTGTTGAGATTATCAACATAAGCCTGGTGATGTTTATCGTGGTGAAGTTCCATTGTTTCCGCGTCGATAAACGGCGCGAGCGCGTCGAAATCGTAGCCGAGCGGCGGAAGCGAAAACGGGTAGGTTTGCGATGTAGCTTCTTGATTTGTTGTTGCTGTTTGCGATTCCATAAAATTCTCCTTGTTCAGTTCAGCCTCTAAACAGCTTTCGCAGCTGAAAAAGGCTGATGTTTAAACTCTCGAAATCAAATTGAAATAAAAAACTTATTCTTTATTAGAATTCGTTCGATTAATCGATTGGTCGCCCGCCGGCATCAATGCCTTCGACGCTTGCCTGGCGCACGACTTTAACATGCAAATCGTCCAAAATGCGCACCTGGCACGAAAGTCGCGTGTGATCGTTCAAATCGGTTTTCGTCGCTAAAATTGCTTTTTCCGGTTCGCCGATATCGCCAGGATCGCCCGCTAAAATCTCGACGCGGCACGTCGTGCAGCGCGCGTTTCCGCCGCAGCGATGCAAAATATCGACGCCGTTGTCTTCTAAAGCCAAAACCAGTTTTCGTCCTTCTTCGGCTTCAAAAGCCACCATTCCGGCGGCAGTTTCCGCTGTAATTCTCGGCATAATTTTCTATTCTCTAAACTCCTGCAAGATATTTGTAAAACTTCTATTATTTGAATTTGGCACAATTTACAACGGATTTCAAATCAGTTAAATAAATTGAAACTTATTTCCGAGCCGCACGCTCCGGATGTTTTATAAACTGTTTATAAATCCGGCTTTTACTTGCTTTTATTCAAAAAACGAGATCGATTTTCTGTGCTTCGGCGGTTCGTCGCCTTTGTATAAAACTTTTTCGAGAAAAAGTCCCGACGGCGGCGCGGTGAACTTCGCCGGAGCGTTTGTCGGAAATTTCAAAAGTCTCTGAAAGCCATCGTACGACAAATTTCCGCGCCCGACTTCAGCCAGCATCCCGACGATCCGGCGCACCATTTTCCAGGTAAAATGACTCGCGCCGATGCGAAAACAAATCAAATCGCCGTCGGTGTAAACTTCAGCGCGTTCGACCGCGACGATCGACGATTGTTTTTTCCCGTCTTCCGATTCGGTAAAAGATTCGAAATTGTGTCGCCCGACGAGCATTTCCGCCGCCGTCTGCATCGGCACGTAATCGAGATTATCCTTGATCCACCAAACGAAATTTTTCGCAAAAGCCGTTCTTCGGGTCGAAATTTGATAAAGATAATAGCGCGCAACCGCGTCGTGGCGGGCGTGAAAATTATCAGCCGCGTTTTGCACGCGGATAACATTTATATCGTGCGGCAAAAGATCGTTAAAAGCGAACTGAATTTTGCTCGGCGTAACGTTCGCTTTCAATTCGGGAACTTTCAAATGCGCGATTTGCCGCACGGCGTGAACTCCGGCGTCGGTTCTGCCCGATCCGCCGATTTCGACCTTTGCTTCAAAAAGCTGCCGCGCCGCAAGCAATAATTCGCCCTGAACGCTTTTCGCATTATGCTGAATCTGCCATCCGCGATAGCGAGTTCCTTCGTATTCGATTTCTAATTTCCAAGTAGGCATTTTTTTAATGGTATTTTTAATGGTGAATTTATAGTGATGAAAGGTAAATGGTGAACGATTAATTTAAACCAGGAAACTTTCCTTTTTTCCTTAATTCATCTTTCACCATTGCTCATTCGCCATTCAATAGTTTTTTCCGATTTTTACTTTTTCGCGATACTGATTTATCGCCACATAAGTTACATCGGCTTCCGTCACTCTGACGCTTTGCCCGTGCGAGCCGAAGCGCTCGGCTTCGACAACGACTTTAACTGTGATTGAACTGGTGCCGACTCTGACGGTTTCGGCGTAAAAACTTACAAGATCGCCGATAAAAACCGGCTCGTGAAAGATAACTTCTTTCATTGCAACGGTAACAAAACGGTCGTGATGCGTGTTGCGGACAGCTTCGACGCCGCCCGCAACGTCTATATAACTTAAAATAACACCGCCGAAAACGGTTCCGTGCGCGTTCGTGTCGCGCGGCATCATCGTCAAGCGGATTGCCGCGTCGCGATGAGCTGACGGCTGCGGATTTGCAGTTGCAGGTTGTTTTTCTTCCATATTTATTATTTTTATCAAAAAACTTCGGCTATTTTTTCCAGCGTCCAATCGTGAATCGCATCTTTTAATTGCGTTAAATGATTGTCGAAAAAATGCCCGCAGTTTTCGAAAACTATTAATTTCGTATCCGTGTTCGGTGAAACTTTGGCGACGAGCGCGTTCAAACTTTCAACCGAGCCGAATTCGTCTTCGTCGCCGTGAACGAAAAGAATCGGTTTTCGTAAGTTTTCCAGGTAATCGAAATCTTTGTATTTATCAACCGGCGTTCCGATGGAAATCAGGCGAACGACACGTTCGTCAGCCATTCCGACTTCGGTTCCCATTCGCGAGCCGAACGAAAAACCGGCGAGCGTGATCGGCTGATCCGGGTAGTTTTCGGTCAGATAATCGAGCGCGGCGCGCACGTCTTGCCGTTCCTCGTCGCCTTCGTGCGTGCCGGTTGAAGCGCCGACGCCGCGAAAATTAAAACGCAGAGTGATAAGCCCCGCGTCAAGCAGCCCCGCAGCCGCGCGATAAACGACTTTATTGTGCATAGTTCCGCCGCCGAGCGGATGCGGATGACAGACGAGCGCGACGCCTTTCGCTTCGCCCGCAGGTTCCTTCAAAATCGCTTCCAACTGCCCGTGTGAAACAGGTATAAACAGATTGCCTTTCGGATACATAAATTAAATACACAATTTTAGGTTTTGGATTTTGGATTAGCAAATGCGGTTTCAATTTTGAACGCTGGAAAAAAGAAATATAAGCGTTTCTGACTTATAAAAACGTATGAGAAAAAAGAGAAATATGAGAAATATGAAGAGATAAAAACAGATCGTGAGTTTAATACGCAGTTAAGGACGGACCGGCACGGATTTTGAATCACGGATTTTTAATAAAGCTTTGTCCGCGCGAAGCAGACGTTTTCCGCGATCATCCGTGTTTTGTTTTTCAAAAACGTTTGCGTTTTTGTGATTTAGCTTTTTTTTGCGACTCGATTTTCGCATTTTCTTTAGCCGTAATCGTTCCGTCGTCGGCTATTTTCGGAGCGGTCGCGGGGAAATCCGTCTGCGAAAGAAAGCGTATTTTTCGTATCGCCGCGCTTGTTTTGTCAGGAACGGGAATTCCGCGTCCTTCCTGGCGACCGGGATGAATTTTCCCGTTTAAGAATTTGCCGTCCGCCGCGATTTGCATTTCGAAAACCGCGTTTAAGCCTTGCGCGCCCTTCAGATTAAACATTCCGTAAGTGGCGAAATTCCCCATCGAATAAACGATTAAACGGTCTTTGTAAATTTCCATTCCGCGCAAAACGTGCGGACCATGACCGAGAATCAAATCCGCGCCCGCGTCGATCACCGTTCGAGCGAAAAGCGGCAGATTTCCGCGTTTTTCCGTGCCGAGCGTTTCAGTCTGCCACTGAACGTTTTGCGCCTTTTCGCCTTCCGCGCCGCCGTGAAACGAAACGACGACGATATCTGCGTTTTTCCCGGCTTGAGCGACAAACTGCCGCGCAGCAGTTAAATCGTTGACGTTCGGAACAATATTATTATGAGCGAAACCGACGAACGCGATTTTTTTGCCTTTCGTTTCGAGATAAGTCGTCGAATACCGCGCCCGGTCGCTTCCGGCGTGTTTTATGCCGGCTTCGTCCAGAACCTTTCTGGTGCTGAGGCGTCCTTCGTCGCCGAAATCGCCGGTGTGATTATTTGCCAGACTTAAAACGTCGAAACCCGCTTCTTTCAGATGTTTGCCGTAGCGCGTCGGCATTCGAAAAGCAAAACAGCGCGTCGATTCCGGCGGGCATTTTTCGTTTTTCCCGCCTTCGAGCATCGGACCTTCGAGGTTGCCGAAAGCGATGTCGGCTGAGGAAAGAATCGGCGTAAATTCTTTGAGCATATCGCGCCCGTCTTCGGGCGGCAGAAAAGTTTCGTCAATCGAAGTCGAACCGAGCATAATGTCGCCGACGGCGGCAATCGTAATCGGTTCTGTGTTCTCAGATTTAACCGGAGTCGCCTGCGCTTTCGGAACGAGCGAGAAATCAGGCTCTTCACTGCTTACTCTTTTCGGCTGGCAGCCGATCAGCACAGTTATTCCAAGCAAAGTCAGACCAATAACAGGCAGAATTTTTCGTTTCTTCATAATTTCGGGAACAATTAGGGCGACTGTAAGATGCAGAAATATAATAATATTCTGCACGATCAATATACCGGTAAATCCTTTTTTTGAAAAGCCTTAACCGGGTTAATCGAAAATACTGCTTTTTCAAAAACGGACGCGTAAAAAGCATTATGCCCGGCGGCTGACAATCGCCGCCGCGCGGACACCTTTACCTGATCGCTTTTTCGTTAGAAAAGCTTTGCGTTCTGGAAATGAACGAAAACCGCAATTAAACCCAATAATGGAAATAACGGAAAAAAATCCGAGCCGGAAATATGTGTCCGGAGAGCTGAATTTCCGGCATCTGCGCGGTTTCGCGAGGTTTTCGGCTGAAACAGTCTTCAGCGTTTTTGCAGACTAAACACATTGCAGCTTTGTAAATGGCTAAAACTCTCCGTATCATTAAAATAAAAGGATACAGGCAATAAAGCGTTTGTAATTTAGCCGGCGCGAAAATATTTTAAATATATGCAAGAAGACAGACAAGAAGAGCTAACAGAAGAAACGAGCGAACAAATAGGCGCGGATATAACCGCAGACGGTTCGTTTAACCAATTTAACCTGCGAAAAGAGATATTAAAAGCAGTGGATGAAGTAGGCTACGAAGCGCCTTCACCGATTCAGGTGAAAACGATTCCGGTATTACTCGAAGGTCGCGACGTGGTCGGGCAGGCGCAGACCGGAACCGGAAAAACGGCGGCGTTTGCTTTGCCGATGCTCGAAAAAATCGACCACAAAAGCAAAAGTTTGCAGGCGCTCGTGCTGACGCCGACGCGCGAGCTGGCGATTCAGGTCGCTGAAGCTTTTCACACCTACGCGAAACACATCGGGAACATCCGCGTGCTGCCGGTTTACGGCGGGCAATCGATTTCGCAGCAAATCCGCCATTTGCGCAGCGGCGTGCAGGTAATCGTCGGCACGCCCGGTCGCGTGATGGATCATATGCGGCGCGAAACGATTGATTTATCAAATTTGAAGATCGTCGCGCTCGACGAAGCCGATGAAATGCTGCGGATGGGGTTTCAGGAAGACGTTGAATGGATTCTTTCGCACACGCCGGAACAGCGCCAGACCGCGCTTTTTTCGGCGACGATGCCGCGACAGATTCGCCGCCTTGCCGAAAAATACCTGAAAAATCCGGTTAATATCGAAATCGAACGCAAAACGATGACGGTTCCGACCATCAAGCAGTTTTACGTAAACGTGTCCGAAGGACAGAAAACCGACGTTTTAACGCGCTTTCTCGAAGTCGAATCGACGCCCGGCGAAGCGGTTTTGATTTTTCACCGCACAAAGGTCGGCGCGGCTGATCTGACCGTCAAGCTGCAGGCTCGCGGCTACGCGGCGGAAGCGATGCACGGCGATTTGAATCAATCTCAGCGCGAAGCTTTAATTAAACGCCTTCGAAACGGGCAAGTCGAAATCGTCGTCGCAACGGACGTTGCCGCGCGCGGGCTGGACGTTGAAAGAATCAGCTCGGTTATCAATTACGATATGCCGTCCGACACCGAATCTTATGTTCACCGCATCGGTCGCACCGGTCGCGCCGGTCGCGAAGGCAAAGCCGTTCTTTTCGTGACGCCGCGCCAGCAGCGTATGAAGCGCGACATCGAGCAGTACACGAAACAAAAGATCGAGCCGATGAAGCTGCCGACGCAGGCGGATGTCGCTTCGCGCCGCATAGGACTTTTTAAAGAGCGCATTATCAAGACTTTAACGACGGAAGATTTGGATCTTTATTTATCAATCGTCGAAGAGCTCGCCGAAGAAAACGGCTGCGACGTGGCGGAAATCGCCGCCGCCGCCGCATTTCTGGGCGCGGGCGACAAACCGCTCGAAGTCGTCGTCGAACCGGAACCGCAGCAGTTTTCATTTAAGGAAGACGGAATGGTTCGTTTGTTTTTAGACATCGGGCGCAATCAGCGCATCAGCCCCGGCGACATCGTCGGCGCGATCGCCAATGAAGCCAACGTTCCCGGCAAAGCGATCGGAGCAATAGACATTTACGACCGTTTCACATTGGTTGACGTTCCGGCGGAATTTGCCAGCCAGGTAATCGAAGGAATGGGCAAAGCGCGCATTCGCAGCCAGAAAGCGAATATCCGGCTTGCCGCGCCGCACGAACTGGCGGAAGACAAACCGCGCCGAGCAGGCGGCGGCGGAGCGCCGAAAGGAAGAGCTGACAATGGCGGCAGAGATAAAAGCCGCGACAAGGGAGCGAGGAAAGGCAAAAAGGACGATAACAAAAGTAAAAAGAAATTTTCCAAGCGTTAAAACCTAAACTTTCGAGAAAACGCGCCGCAAAAATTGTTTTGAAAGCCGTAAATGCTTTCGTCGCAGGACAACAATTTTTGCGGCGCGTTTTTATCATTTCGGTTGATTTTGTGTTAACCAATAAATTACGCTTAAGTTTATAGAGTATTTTTTAAGGATTTATTAAAAATCGGTGAGACGCAAAATTAAAAAAATCACTAAATTTAACCGGGCGCAAAAATTGATCCTTGCAGTTTTTCTCATCGCGCTAATCTTTACGGGTTATCAAATTTTCCGCACCGTGCGCGATACGATGGAGTGGCGGCGGCAGCGCAGCGAATCGTCTAACCGCAATATTCAGGGCTGGATGCGCATTAATTACGCGGCTCGAGCAAACGGCGTCGCGCCTTCGCTTTTGTACAAAGCTTTAGGCTTGCCCGAAGATCCGCCCGATCGCCGACCGCTCGTCGAAATCGCCAGATCGCAAAACCGCTCGATGGACGAAATAAGAATTATTTTAGATCGTGCGATCGTCGAGGAACACCTGAAAACTCCGACGCCGGAAGCGGGAGGCAATTCGAGGTGAACGATCAATTGCTCGAATGGCTTTCCGTTTACGGCTTGCCTGTATTTTTCGGAATTTTAGTAATCGCGTCTGCCGGAATGCCTTTTCCGGTAACGCTGATGTTGATTTTCGCGGGTTCCCTGGTCGAGCAGGGCGAGATGGATTTATGGAAAGTCATCGCTTTGGGCAGCGCGGGCGCGGTCATCGGCGATCAAATCGGCTACGGAATCGGAAAATACGGCGGAAAAAGACTTTTGCGGCGTTTGACGAACTGGATCGGCGGCGAGGAAAAAGTAAAAAAAGCCGTCGATTTTATCAACCGGTGGGGCGGCGTCGGAATATTTTTCAGCCGCTGGCTGATAACGCCTCTCGGTCCATGGCTCAACATTACGAGCGGCGCGACCGAATACGCCTGGAAAAAGTTCGTTTTCTGGGACATCGCCGGCGAAATCGTCTGGGTCGTTTTATATGTGGCGCTCGGATATATTTTCAGCGACAGCGTGCAGGAAGTCGCCGAATTTGCCGGAAACATCACGTGGGGATTTTTCGGCTTGATTATCACGGCGATTCTCGGCTGGAAATTATTTCAATATTTTCGCGGCGACGATAAAGACGACGATCCGGGGACCGAAGAGGCAACCGATGCCGTTTATGACGCGGCGCGGTAACGCGTGATATTTAAAGTGCGGGTATGAATAATCAGTTTCTCTCATTATTAGGCGGATTGTTTTCCGCAGGCGATTCCGGCGCGGTGCAAAACCGGGAAATTCAAATCAACCCGGGAAGTTACGATTACCAGGTTTACGTTCCGGCAAATATAAAAAACAGCCGGCGCTTGCCCGTGATTGTTTTTCTGCACGGCATTCGCGAGCGCGGAACCGGCGGTTTCGTCCCGACCGAAGGCGGTTTCGGGAAAATCATCCGGCATTATTTTTCGCAGGTTCCGGCGATAATTTTATTGCCGCAATGCCGACCGGGAAAATATTGGTCCGATCCGGTAATGGACGAAATGGTAATAAAGGCGTTAGACCAAACGATTGAAGAATTCGACGCCGACGAAAAGCGAATATATTTAACCGGCGTTTCGATGGGCGGTTACGGCGTCTGGCATTTCGCCGCCGCGTACCCGGAAAAATTCGCCGCGCTCGTATCGATTTGCGGCGGCAGCTCCCTGACGACCGGCGACCGCTTTGCGCCCGTCGCCGAAAAAGTCGGCTCGACGCCGGCGTGGCTTTTTCACGGCGCAGACGATCCGATCGTCGCCGTTTCCGAATCGCGTCAGATCGTCGCGGCGCTCAAAGCTGCGAACGGAAACGTAAAATACAACGAATACGCGGGCGTCGGGCATAACGTCTGGCTCAACGTCCTGGCGGAAAAAGACCTGCTTCCATGGCTTTTGCAGCAAAGTTTGAAATAGAAATTCGTTGAAATGCTTTAATATTTTTTATAAAGTTTTCCGAAGTTTTTTGAGCGGATCTTAGTGCATTTTAAAAGGTCCGCCGTGCGGTTCTGGTTCTAAACCGGGGCGCGCGGAATCCTGCACGACTTCGTGCATTTCGAGCACATTCGTTTGAAAATAAGCGTCTTTCGGTAAAGTTCCCGATTGCGCGTGACCTTTTATAAAAGCTTCCGAGCGCACCCAGTTGAGAAAATCCTGACGAGAATTCCAGATTGTAAAAACAACATACGGGTCGCCGTCATTTACCGGGCGCAAAACCT
>JAOAPX010000180.1 GCA_025463125.1 Acidobacteriota bacterium
AACGGATCTGGCAGTATATCGCGACGGTGCATGGCATGTTCTCTCAAGCGGACAGGGCGAAGCCGGAACAAGCTACAGCAACTTCAATTTCGGAAACGGAACTGACCAGCCTGCAGCTGCCAACTAATCAAAAAAGGGATTGATTAATCCTATAAACAAAGGCAGAGGAGTAGTGAGCAATCATATTCTTCTGCCTTTTGACTTTGTCTCAATACCGACTTTTAGCACAAAGCCGAAAGCAGCAAATTGAGAGTTTGATACTTGGTGTATCCGGGTATATCCCAAAATATCGAAGCCTTTGGTTCTGATCAATCATGATCAACCAAAGGCTTCGATATTTGATAACTGAATGCGCTATTTTGCAAAAGCAGTCTAAAAAATATTCTTAGATTTGCGGATTTACCCGTATCTCAGTTAATTTCTCACAAAGAAATTGCGGGCGCATCATTTCTTTTATCTTCAAAAGCGATTGCCTTTATTTAATTTATTTAATTGTCCAGGTCCCATCCGAAAACGACTATCAGGCAGGTAATTAGCGGAATAATGAACAGCGTGCCGATGTAGTAATAATGTTTTTCAGCGTTTTTGAAATAAAAAATCTGTATATAAGCGTCGATGATCAGAAACGTAAAGTATAAAGCTAAAATAGCATTCGCGATTTTCCATATTTTTGAAAAAAATTTCCTGTTCATATTTTTGCCGCGCGCGGCTTTCAGGCGAATTTAAGCGAAGTCTTCGCGATTGATGACATACTGCACGGCTTGAATGCCGAAAACCATAACTTCGCCTTCAAAGCTCATCCCGATTTTTTCCATCACTTTGCGTGACGCGGCGTTTGCCGGTCTTGTAAAAGCTATTATCTGTTTAAAGTCGCGGTCTTCAAATCCGAATCGCAAACACTTTTCGGCGATCTCGGTCGCCAAGCCTTTTCCCCAGAAAGGTTCGTCCAGGATATAGAAAAGTTCGGCGGCGTTTTCGTAAGACCGGAAACCGGCGCAGCCGATCAGCTTTTTGTTTTTTTTGCAGACGACAGCCCATCTGCCGAAATTTCGGTCGTTCCAGTGTTGTATCATACTGAAAATAGCGATTTCGGTTTCTTCGCGCGCAATCGGCTGGCAATCGAGTCCGAGATATTTCATTACATTCGCGTTTCCGAAAATAGCGGCGAGAGCGTCGAGATCGCCGGGAGTAAACATTCGTAAAATTGTTCGCCGGGTTTGAAGTGTTGATTCATTCATTAGGTTTTTTCAGTCGTCGAGAGTTTTTTGATATTAATCGAGATTTTTTCGCCTTCGGCAACCGGATTATACATATTGACGAATTTATGCCCGAACCTGATTTCCGAAGGTTTGTAAGAAGATCGCGTGTGAACCGCCTGCGCGAAAGTTTCGTCGATAGCCGTCAGCAAAACGAGAAATTCCGCATCGGATTTTTTCAAATCTTCCGGCGTTAAGCCGTAAAGCGGCGATTGTTCGTCGATCGGGTGAACGACCGTCCAGGCGAGCGGGAAAAAAGCTACCGTTTTGCGTTCGAGTTCGAGCGAATCGAAACGCCGCGCGACGCTGCCGTTTTGTTCGACAAAACGCGTAAATATAACTGTTGCTTCGACTTCGATTAACTGGCTGCTTCTGCCGTTAACCAGCCGGAACATAAAACCGTCAATTCCCCGATACGGGGCGACGACGGCGGCGCGGCTGAAATGAATCCGGGCGGTCGGGCGCGCGAAACGAGCGAAAATAACGCCGGTAATCAGCGCCGTCAAAACCATACTGTAATAAGATTCGATGGTAACGAGCAGGTTCGGAACCGTCCCGACCGGGTGAATCGTTCCGTAACCGATTGTCGCGAAAGTCTGCACGCTGAAAAAAAAACCGCGCAGAAATAAGCTGTCGGTCGGCGCCGCGGAAGTATCGACGAGGCTTTCCGCGCCGAGCGAAGCGTAAAATAAACCAAAAATAATATTACTTGTAAAATAAAGCAGCAGCAGCAGACTCAAAAACACTTTCCAGGGCATCGTCATCAGTAAATGAAAAAGATTTAGAGACGTGAAGAAACTCGTGCCCGTGCGACGGACGTTAAACGAGCCGTCCTGATTCAAAAGCCGCTCGCGGCTTTGTCCCGCAACGACCGAACCGAAACCCATATCGCGCAATTCGTGTTCGGATATAAACGGATTTGAAAATTTTTTTTCGGAATTATTCTCTGCCACGGTGTTTTTTATGAGAAATTATATGAAAGCCGGTTCATCTTTGTAAAAAGACGAGTGATAATTGATTTTTCCGTCTGAATAATGATGAAATGATTACACTATTTCTTATTAAAATACCAGATGACAAAAGCAACACAAGAAGAAAATTTTCCGCCGCAACTGCGAAAAACCGCTAACGGCGACATCGATGTCGGTTCTTTAGCCAGCCTGCTCGAATGGTTTTTAACGTTCGATCAGCGCGTTTCCCTGGTCCGGCACCCGCACGTCGAAGAGCTTTTTCAATGGAAACAAGCCGACGACGCGGCGCAGGGCACTGAGGTTTACCCGTTTGAAAACGCCGAATCCCGTTTTGCCATCGGCGTTTTTCAAGCTTTAGGAGAAAACGATTCGGAAGAAAAACTGCAAAATTATATTACGGAATCTTTGCAGGTTTTAGGCGAATCAAAACAAACAAACGAAGAAATCGCCGGCGGCTACGGTTTCGAATCGAGCAAATCACACGTCGCGCAGGCGCAGGCGATTGCGTCAGACCTCGAAAAAAGAATTTACCTGACAAGCTGCTGGCTCGAATCGCTCTGCACGGCGGAAGTTAGATTTCTGGGCTGGGTTTTTCAGGAAATGTACGGAAAGCCGTTTCAACCGGCGGCTTAGAAAGTGAAAAACGAATAGTGAATAGTGAAAAACGAGTAGTGAATAGTGAATAGTGAAAAACTAATAGTGAAAAACGAGTAGTGAAACGCTGATGGTTATTAAAGCTTATTTAAATTAAGAGTTTCGCCGTTTACTTTGTTGTGCATTATTCGTTTTTCACTATTCACTATTCACTATTCACTATTCACTTTCCATTTACCTGCCGAATGTGTTGCACTGGCGCATATCGCCGCTTTGAAATCCGCGTGAAAACCAGGTCATTCTGTCTCTTGCGGAGCCGTGCGTGAAAGATTCGGGAACGACGTAGCCCTGCGCCCGTTTCTGTATCGCGTCGTCGCCGACCGCCGCCGCCGCTCGCATCGCTTCTTCGGCGTCACCGGCTTCGACCAAGCCTTGTTTTTGCGCGTAATTTGCCCAAACTCCGGCGTAGCAATCCGCCTGCAGCTCTAAACGGACGGAAAGCTGATTGTTGTTTCCAGCCGCATTCACCTTGTCCATCGTGCCCAAAATATTCTGAACGTGATGCCCGACTTCGTGAGCGATTACGTAGGCTTGTGCAAAATCGCCGGGAGCTTTGAATTCGGTTTGCAGCTCGCGGAAAAATGAGAAATCGAGATAAAGCTTTTCATCGCCCGGACAATAAAAAGGTCCGCTCGCCGAACTCGCGTAGCCGCAGGCGGAAGAGACCTGTTCGGTAAAGAGCACAAGCTTCGGTTCGCGGTAATTAACGCGCGCCTGCTGCGGCAAAACCTTGTTCCAGACGTCTTCCGTGCTGCCGAGAACCGACGCCGCAAAACCTCTCTGATCGTCGTCGGCGCGCTGGCTGTTCGGATTTTGCTGCTGTTGTTGCTGTTGAATCGGCGCTTGTCCCTGCTGACCTGTAAAATTGTCTAATAACGCCTGCGGATCGCCCCCGCATAAATATATAACCAGCGCTAAAATCAACATCCCGATTCCGCCGCCGCCGACAGCCAATCCTTTGCCGCCGAGCCCGCGCACGTCCTCGATGTTTGTGCTCTCTCTTCCTCTTAACATTTTTTATTTCCCCCTTTTCGTTCGTTCATTTGACAAGATTTTAGCATTTTTGTTGAATCGCGCGAAAACTTTTATTCTGAATGAATGACTTTAGACAAATGGCTGAGCGGCGGAAAATATTTTGACTGGCGGGGAAATAAAATCTTTTACCGCAGCGACGAAACTTTGAAAGAACCGGTTCTATGCCTTCACGGTTTTCCTTCGTCTTCATACGATTATCATAAAATTCGCGGCAAGCTCGGCGAAAGATTTTCCTTTCTTTCGTTTGATATGCTCGGTTACGGATTTTCCGGCAAGCCCGCGAATTTCGATTATACAACCGGCAGTCAGGTCGATATTCTGCAAGGTTTAATCGCTCATTTGAGAATCGAAAAGCTTCATATTCTCGCACACGACTACGGCAATACTCTAACGCAGGAGATGCTCGCGCGCGCCGGCGAAAATCGTTTGAATTTTTCGATCGAAACGATTTGTTTCTTAAACGGCGCGCTTTTTCCCGAAACCAATCGCCCGATCATTGCGCAGAAACTTTTAATCAGCCCGCTTGGTTTTTTGTTCGTTAAATTTTTTAACGATGCGGTTTTTAAGCGAAGCTTAGCGGGCATTTTCGGCGCGGACACAAAGCCGACCGAAGCCGAATTAAATGATTTCGCGCGGGTTTTCAGGTATAACGGCGGCGAAAAAATCGCGCATAAACTAATGCGTTATATGCGGGAACGCGAAACATACCGCGAGCGCTGGGTCGGCGCGCTGCAAAAAATGAATCAGCCTTTTCGTTTTATCGACGGCGTCGCCGATCCGGTTTCGGGCGCGCATTTAATCAGGCGGTTTCGCGAAATAGTTCCGCGCCAAACCGATATCGTCGAGCTTGAAAACATCGGGCATTACCCGCATTTCGAAGCGCCGGAAACCGTCGCCGAAAAGTATACAGAATTTCGCAGAGGAAAATAAAATTTCTATAAAGCCGCTTTTGTTGCCGGTTCCGGCATCTGCCCGGCGAAATTTTCCGAAATATTTGATCCATAGTTTTTCGAAAACAAATTTATCCTGCAAAGCCTTGACATATGTAGACTTAGCGATTTAAGATAAGCTTTAACATTTCAGTTAAGTTCTTTCTTTCAATAACTTAAAAGAGGGGGAAATTATGATCAAGCTTGATATTGTTAATCAAGTAGCCGATAAAACAGGCGTGCCTAAGCAAAAGGCGGAACAAGTCGTTGATTCGCTTTTCAATGCCATGAAAGACGCGCTTGCAAAAGGCAAACGCATCGAGCTTCGCGGGTTCGGCGTATTCGTCGTCAAGCCGCGCAAACGCGGTGTCGGACGAAATCCGCGAACCGGCAAGGAAGTTCCGATTCCCGCCGGAAAAACAATTCGCTTCAAACCGGGCAAGGATTTGCAAGCCAAAGCCGTTAAGAAGTAACATTATAAAATCAGTTTTGATTTTTTAAATTATCAATCGTAAATCGCAATGCAGCAAAGCTATGCTTGCGATTTACGATTTCTTGTTTTTATCGTTGTTGTTTTTACGAGCGCGATGCGTGATTTTGATTCGATTGCGACTGACATTTTTTACGAGCGCGACGCGATGCGTCCGACGCTGCGAACGTGGATCAAGCACGCGGGTTTGCTGCTGTTGACCGTCTGCACGGCGACGATTGCCGGAGTTTTATACCCGTTCGGCATCAAAGACACTTTGCCGACCGATGCGGAACCGCAAACGTGGACGGAGATTTTTAATTTTATATTGTCGCTGCCGTGGCGCTATTATAATCTGATTTTCGATACGGTCGTCGCGCTTTTTACAGACTCCGCGTATCTGCGGCACGGTTTGAGCTTTTCGCTTTCGCTGCTTTTTATTTTAATCTGCCACGAAATGGGGCATTACGTCGCCTGCCGGATTTACCGCGTCGACGCGACTCTGCCGTATTTCATCCCGACGCCGCCGATGATCGGACCTGCCGGAACTTTCGGCGCGTTTATCAAGATTTTGTCGCCGATGCCTTCGCGCCGCGCCGTTTTCGACATCGGCGTCGCCGGACCGATTGCCGGGTTTATCGCGCTGATTCCCATCGGCGTTATCGGTTTTCTGACGCACAAGGCGGCGCCTTCGGCGCTCGAACAGGCGTCAGAAGGCGGCGTGCTGATTTTTTCCGACCCTTTATTATTCAAACTATTCGCCTGGATTTTCGGAGTCGATCTGAATGAGCCGATGCTTTCCAACCCGTTTTATTTCGCCGCGTGGGTCGGATTGCTGGTCACGGCTTTGAATTTGATTCCTTCCGGGCAGCTCGACGGCGGGCACGCGATTTATTCGATTTTCGGCGAGCGAATTCACCGTTGGACAGGGAAAATAGCGTTTGTCGCGATGACGGTTTTTTCAATTTTGGGGTGGTTTCTATATAACAGCCCGAGCGGTTTTTTGTTCGCCGTTATTCTGGCGGTGATGATGCGGGTTCGACATCCGGAACCGCTCTACGATTTGCCTTTAGGCGCGAAAAGAAAATTCGTCGCCGTGCTGGTTCTGCTTATTTTTATTTTAAGCTTTTCGCCGTTTCCGATTCAGATAAAATAAACGATTCAGATAAAATAAACTTTATAAACAGTTAAATAAACAGTTAAGCCGCGAAAGCTCAAAAAACACAGAGAAATTTAATATTTTCGCTTTGTGCTTTCTAAAACTTTTGCGGCTCGATTTTTATTCCCTGATTTTAAGAGTTGCAAAGAATAATTTCGTTGTAGCGTCCGGCGTTTATTGCGCCTCGCTTTGCTGCGGCAAAAGCCCTTTGATTTCTTTGACCATTCGCTGAACTTCCGCCTGATCTTCGAGCGCAATCATAAAGAATTCGTAACCGGTCTTAAAGCAAACCATTCCGTTGCCGAAAAACCACACGCCTTCGAGCAGCGGGCTGCCGCCCAAAAGCCAATCGAGCGGAGCGCCGGTAATGGTTTTCGGGTTCAAAACGTTGGTCATCATCACCGCGCCCGATGCGAAAGCGAAAGAGCCGAGCAGCGGAGCGCCGATTTTTTTTACGATATCGCGCTCGAATTCGACGCGTTCGGCTTCGGCTTTGGAAAGCTCGCCGTTTAAGATGAGTTCTTCCTGTTCTTTTAGATAATCGTTAAATTGCTCGCCGAGCTTTTTGACCGACCATGCGGGCAAAGCCGAATTGAAAAGCCAATGGGAACTTAAGCCCGTGAAAACGGCGCCGAGTCCTGCGCCGACCGCCATCGAAACTCCGGTCGTCGCGGCTTGCGCGGGATTTTCCGTTATCCAGTCAGTCGTTTTCTGCATGGTTTTAATGGTTGAATCAAACGCGCGAGTCCAGTTCGCTCCGAGATTAAACGCCTTTGATACGCGATTTGCCGTCGCTTCAAAAGTCGATCTCGTATCTTCGTAAACTTTTCCAGCCTGAACGCCGGCTGCGCCTAAAACTTCACCGGCTTTTCGCCCGACGCTTTTAATGGTTTTTTCGGCTCCGACGGCGGTTTTGCCGAGCACGTCGGCGGCTTTTCCGCTCGCGTCCCCGGCAGCGTCGCGAACCGGCGCGCTCGCGTCCCAGGCTTTTTTCGCGGTTTCACCGGCGACCTTTGCGGCTTGTTTGCCGACTTCGGATTTTTCGGCTTCGATTTTTATCTTCTGCGCGCCGTCACGCAGAGCTTCCGCGCCTTTCTGAGCCGATTCTTTTACGACTTTCGCGCCTTCTTCGAGCTTACCTTTCAAGTCTAACTGCTTGTCGATTTCCTCGAATTTTTCTTTTGTTTCGCGTTGCCATTTTTCAAACCGTTCTTTATAATCTGCCATTTCGTTTGTCCTTTTGTTCGTTAGTTTTTGCCTTTTATTTACTACGATTTTCAGATAAATTTTGTTCGATTCGATGCGTTTATGCATCTTAATACTGTCTGATTATAACGCAAAGTTTATTTTCCGACGGAATTTTTTGTGATAATCTTGGAGTGTTTATGCTGGAAGTGAAATGTCCGACATGTGGAAGAATGGTTGTGTATAGCGGCAACGAATTTCGCCCTTTTTGTTCGGAAAGATGCAAATTGCTGGATTTCGGAGCGTGGGCTAACGAAGAATTCGCGCTGCCGACGCAGGATACCGCTTTATCGGAAGAAGATTTGGAACAAATCGAAAAGGTTCTAAAGGAAAAATCTAATCTATGAATCTTATAAGCTTACTTTTTAATGTTCCGATGGCTTTTATAGAAACCGGAACGATCGGCGTTTTTCTGGCGATTGCTTTTATTTTTATCATTGCGGGAAGCGCCTTTTTTGCTTTCGTGATGCTTCGCAAAACAGTCAAAATGGCGTTCAGGATATTGATTCTCGGCGTCATTTTGCTGATTGCAGTCGTCGGAAGCGCTTCGTTTCTATGGTTTAGCTCAAGCGGCGGCGATTCGTCAAAACCTCGTCCGAACAACACGCGTTCGCGTTAAAATTTTTAATAGGCTAATATTTAACGATGCCGGATACTGAAAAAATTCCCGCGCGCCGGTTCTGGCACCGTTATCTTAATCTTCCGGGAAACGTTCTCGCGCTCAGCGCCGTCAGCTTCTTAAACGACACTTCCAGCGAAATTATCTATCCGCTTTTGCCCGCGTTCCTGGCTTTAACTCTCGGCGCTTCGCCTTTTATCATCGGTTTGATCGAAGGTTTCGCCGAATCGGTCGCCGCATTTCTGAAACTTTTTTCCGGCTATCTCAGCGATAAATTCGACAGGCGAAAATTTCCGGTATTTTTAGGATATTCTCTGGCAAGCGTCGTTCGCCCGCTGCTTGCGTTCGTCACGAGCTGGCAGCAGGTTCTCGTCGTTCGCGTAACGGATCGCGTCGGCAAGGGAATTCGCGGAGCGCCGCGCGATGCTTTGCTCGCCGAAAGCGTTCCGCCTGAAAAACGCGGCTTTGCATTCGGATTCAATCGCGCGGCGGATCATTTAGGCGCGGTTTTAGGTCCGATTTGCGGCTTTATTTTGCTGTCGTTTTTAGCCGGGAACCCGCAAAGCCCGACCGCTCACGAATATCAGCAAGTCTTTTTGTACGCTTCGATACCGGTCGCGCTCGGTTTGTTCGTCATCGTTTTTTTCGTTAAAGAAGAAAAGCGAAAAGACCATCCGGCGGGAGAAAACATTACGCCTATAAAATTGTCTCTCAAAGAATTTGACGGCAATTTCAAGCGGTTTTTGATCGTTATCGCGCTTTTCACTTTATCTAACTCGACCGACGCCTTTTTGCTTCTGCGCGCCGAACAATCGGGAATTGCGCCCGCCGTTCTGCCGCTTTTATGGATGGCGCTGCATCTGAGCAAGGTTTTCTTCTCGCTCATCGGCGGCGACCTTTCGGACAGAATCGGCAGAAAACAATTGATTTTTGCCGGCTGGATTGTTTACGCGATAGTTTACGCCGGGTTTGCTTTTGTCGATTCGGCGTGGCAGGCGTGGGTTTTATTTATCGTTTACGGCGTTTATTTCGGCTTGACCGAAGGCGTGGAAAAAGCTCTGGTGGCTGATTTGATCGCGCCGGAAAAACGCGGAACCGCTTACGGGTTTTATAACCTTGCCTTCAGCATCACGGTTTTTCCGGCGTCGCTTTTGTTCGGTTTGTTCTGGAGCCGTTTCGGCGCGGCAACCGCATTTTTATTAAGCGCGGGCATTTCCGTTATTGCCGCGATAATGCTTCTGACCGTTCGAACGACGGAACATTCGGAAACACGGACATAATCGTTACTGCTCGCTTTGCAGTTTTTTAATTTGTACGATGAAAGAGCTTACGGCGCTCGCTTCGTTGCTGTCCGGGAAAAATCTTAAAAATTCCTCGTAAACTGAAATCGCTTCGTCGTATTTTTTCATTTTTTCGTAAACCAAACCGAGCAATTGATATAAAACTTCCGCGTCAGGCGCGCCCGAAAGCTGCTTGATCCCGCTGCGAAGATATTTAATTGCTTCGGCGTAATCGGCTTCTTCCTGCTCATAATCGGAACCGCCGAGTCCTTCGGCGCGTTCTTTGTAAAGCAAGCCTAAACCGGTATACGCTTCGGGCTGAAAGCCTTTGCTTTCAGTGATGGCGCGTTTAAAGGCGGCGATCGCTTTTTCTTCATCGCCGTTTTCCTTGTATATTCTGCCTTCGACCGCCGAAGCTTCCGCGTAGTTCAAACGCTGTTTTTTCGCCTGCTTAACGGCTGTCAGGGCTTCTTCGAGATTTCTCATATCCGACAGAACGCGCGCCAGCGCCAGATACGCCTCGGGATATTTCGGGCGCAGCTTGATGGCTTTGCGATAAGCTTCGACGGCTTTTTCGCGGTCGAGCAAAAGCATTCGTTCGCCTTCCTGAAAAGCCAGCTCGGCTTCGTCAGCGGTATTTGCCAGAGCGATTTTCACCTCGCCTTTTTGCGCCGGGAGCAGGTTTTGCGTTGTTTCCTTAAAACCGTCGGCGCGGACTCGAATCGTGTGCCGTCCGGCGGAAACGGTTTTGATTTCGAGCTTTCCGCTTTCATCCGCGACGCCGTATTTAACATCATCGATCCAAACAGAAGCTTTCGGCTCGGTCAAAACAGTAATCGCGCGAAACTGATTGCTCTGCGCGGCAGGCTTTTTCGCTTGCGCGAGAGCGGCGGCGGCAAGCGCGCAAATCATTATCACGGCGAAAAGTTTTTCCGCTGTATTTCCGCCTCGAATTTTGCCGAACGACAATGCTTTTACGAATTTCATTTGTTTCGTACCTCGTAAATTTAATTTCGTTTCTTTTATTTTACCACTAAAGTCCGGTTTGTTTCGATGAATTTTATTTTTAGCCGTTATCAGGATTCCCTTTAGAATCTAGACGGCAGGCGCGAGCCGGCGAAAACGCTCGAAAACTTCGCCATAATTTGGGCGAGAGCATTCATGATAAACAACGAAAACAAAATTTCCGCCTTCTCGACGGACGCCGCCAGGGATTACCGGCATTAACTGATCTTTCGAATAAATAACTCAATAATCATAACCGTTTTTTTTTCTATTTAATCAGGCGAAATCATCTGATTAAAGCGGATTTGTCGCTGAAACCGCCGCATAAAGATTTTTCTTAAGCTTTTGGTTTCGGTTAAAGAAAAAAGAGCCGGAGTTTCTTTAAACCTCCGCGCTTTTCGGCGCATCTTAAACAAACTGTTCTTTACGCGACTTGATTTTTCCAGGTTTAGCTTTATAATCAAAATTTCCCTTTGGCTGGGTAGCTCAGCTGGTTAGAGCGCGGGATTCATAACCCCGAGGTCGGGAGTTCAAGTCTCCCTCCAGCCACCACATTTTATAAAAGAAAAAGCAGCGATAAATTTGTCGCTGCTTTTTCTTTTGGCGGAATTGTTTTGTATTGAGTTTTGATTGAAATCATCAAACCTGGCTGAGAATAATTATTTCCCCGCGTCTTTTCGCTTCGTCGAGAAATTCTTCGATGCTGCTCGCTACTTTTTCTTCGATCAGGATTTGGCGAATTTCTTCGCGTTTTTCATCGAGGCTCGGCATTAAAAGTCCCGGATATTTGCGGCGAAATTCCGGAACGTAAGTTTCGCGGTAGTATTTCGCTTCGTCTTCGGGCGTGATGACGGCGAAAGAGCGAAAGCGAAATTCGAGATATTTATCGATCGCTACGCGCTGTCCCATTATTCGCTCGAAATTGCTGTCTTTGACCGAATCGAACCCGACGAGTTTTAAGCGGCGTTCGAATTCGGCGTTGGAAGGGAAAACCGCCAGCACGTCTTTTATTTTTTCGTCGATTTCCGCCTGCGTCGGCGCAAAACGCGGCAATCTTTGCGCTTCGAGGGCGAAAAGCCTTTGATTGATAACCAATTCCAGGGCGCGGTTTAAATCCTCGGAGCGTGGCGGCGCAACCGGCGCGTTCGGTTGAAGCGCGAGCTGCCAGACCAGATCCGAATGAGTGATAAGCTCGGTTCTGACCCCGTCGCTAACGGTTGCTACGATTTTATCGACGGTTTCCTGCGCCCGCGCTTTTACTGAAAACATCGCCAAAAATAAAAATATTAAGACGACACCGGTAAAATGATTTTTTCGCGCCCGCGGCAATTTGATTTTCATAATAAACACTTTAATTTTTCTCCGAAACCGGCAAACTGTCAACTATTACTAATAATAGTTTAAACATTGACAAAACCCTGAAAATTTCTTTTAATACTCAAGGAAGACATTTCCAAACATCTCGTCTCAATTCAATCCGCCCTCTCCGATGAAAAAAAATAACTAAAGGTTTGTTGCACAGTAAATTAAATCAAAATGTTAGCTTCGACAACTGCTAAAAAAGGGATAAAACCGTTTTCATACGTTGAGGAAACCGGCGATTCTTCTTTCGAATTAAAATTTATTTCCGAACTCGGTCGGTCTCTGCTCTTTTCGGTTCATCCGAAAAAGGTCGCGTGCCGCGTCGCCGAAGCGATTCAAACGGTGACGCAGGCAGAAGTTTGCGCTTTTGTAATCGAACTCGAAAACATCGGTTTGATCAGCTGCGCTTTCAAAACGGGCGGCGAGATCAAGGCGGAGTTTCTGCGAAAGCAACAGTTTGAAAAATGGCTCGAGTTTTTGCCGCCGCAGATTTCATACCTGGAAGAAAACGAAAAAGAATTTCTTCTGAAAACAGGGAAACACAAATACGAATACGTTTCGCCTCTGCATATAAACGGCGATGTCAAAGGCGCATTGATCGTCGGGTTCGGCAAAAAAGAAAATTATTCGGAAGCGAAAGCGCGCCTTGTCGACGCCGCGACGCAGATGGCTGCGATGTCGGTCAATCTTTCGGCGCATTACGAAGCGGCGATAAACACCTCGATAAATCAGGCTAAAGAAGAACACAGGAAATTTACTGAAGCCGTTTTAGACGCGCTGCCCGTGTCGCTTTACGTGGTTGACCGCAATTATCGGATCGTGACCTGGAATCGACACAGGGAAGAAGGAATACAGGGAATGCCGCGCAATGCCGTCATCGGGCGAGACGTTTTTCAGGTGCTGGCGAAATATCCGCAGGGAAGACTTCGGCAGGAATTCGAACGCGCTTTCCGCTCCGGGAAAATCGAACGCATCGAACAGCAAACAACCGATGATAACGGCGCGACAAAGCATTGGCTCGTCAGCAAAATTCCGATGATCGACGAAGAAACCGGCGAAGTTACGCACGTCATTACGGTCGGCGAAGACGTTACCGTCAGGGTCGAGGCGATTCACGGCGTCGGGCGCGCCGAAAAGCTCGCGGCTGTCGGAAGACTGGCGGCGGGTGTCGTTCACGAAATAAACAATCCGCTCGCGACGATAGCGGCGTGTGCCGAAGCGCTCGAACAGCGCGTTCAGGAAGGAGCTTTCGCCGAATCCGAAGAAGTCGAGGATTTGCGCGAGTATCTCGGTTTAATCAAATCCGAAGCGTTTCGCTGCAAATCGATCACGACCGGACTGCTTGATTTCAGCCGCGCTCGCGCCGGAAATCGTCATTTAGTCGATGTCGGCGATATTATACGCTCTTCGGCGAACCTTATAACGCATCAAAAGCGCGGCTCCAACATTGATATCGCATTTGAAATCGAAGATTCGCTGGCGCTGGTTAATGCCGACAGCGGGCAGATCCAGCAAGCGATCATCGTGCTGGCAACAAACGCGATTGACGCGATGCCCGACGGCGGAACGCTTACTTTTCGGGCTTTCTCGCAGACGCACCGCATCGTTGTCGAAGTAGGCGATACGGGCTTCGGCATTCCGCCCGAAGACGTCTCAAAGGTTTTCGAGCCGTTTTTTACGACCAAGGAAGTCGGAAAAGGAACGGGCTTGGGCTTAGCCGTCTGCTACGGCATTATTACCGAACACGGCGGGCGACTGTCGGTTCGCTCGAGTGTCGGAAAAGGAACGACTTTTTCGATATTTCTTCCAATCCAAAAATGAGTTTTTGAAGTTTCGGAACGCAGACGTTTGCGGAATGCGAATTCCTCGGATTCAGCCGGGCTCGAAACGCTTTGTTAAACTCAATAATTTATTAAATTTATGGCGAAACTCTTAGTTGTTGATGATGAAAAAAATCTTCGGATGATCGTGCAGAAAGAATTAAGCCGGCAAGGTCACGAAGTCGAAACTGCGGCTGACGGCGAAGCCGCCTGGGACGCGCTCGAAGAACAGGATTTCGACGTTCTTTTGTGTGATATAAATATGCCGCGTCTCGACGGCATCGGATTGCTGCGGCGTCTGCGCGAAAGATCTCAGAATCCGCCGGAAGTGATTATGCTGACCGGGCAGGGAACCGTCGAAACGGCTATCGAAGCGATGAAGCTCGGCGCTTACGATTATTTAACAAAGCCGTATCGCATCAGCGAGCTTGCCGCTCTCGTAAAGCAATCCGCCGAAAAACAGCAGCTGAAAATCGACAACCAGCGGCTTCGGGCGCACCTCGAGCGAAATAAGGCTTTGCCGGAAATCATCGCCCAATCGCCGCAGATGAAAGAAGTTTTGCGTCTCGTTCAGCGCGTCGCGCCGTCGGATACGTCGGTCTTGATCACGGGCGAATCAGGCACCGGAAAGGAACTGATCGCGCAGGCGATTCATCGTTTAAGCCGCCGCAGCGAAAAAACTTTTATCGATTTAAATTGCGCGGCGCTACAAGATTCGCTTTTGGAATCAGAGCTTTTCGGACACGAAGCCGGAGCTTTTTCCGGCGCGAGAAATCGCAAGCTCGGGCTTTTTGAAATCGCCGATAACGGCACGATTTTTCTCGACGAAGTGATGGAAATGCCCTCGCAGCTTCAATCAAAACTGCTTCGCGCGCTTGAAACCCGTTCGTTTTTCCGCGTCGGCGGCGTGAAAAAAGTCGAAGTCGACGTGCGTCTTGTCGCCGCGACAAACCGCAATGCGGATAAAGCCATCGCCGAAGGAGCTTTCCGCTCGGATTTGCTTTACCGGATTAACAGTTTCGAAATTCATATTCCGCCGCTGCGCGAGCGCCGCGAAGACATCGAGCCGCTCGCGCAGCATCTTTTGCAGAAAATCGGCGGAATAAATGCGCCGGAACTTTCGCCGCAAGCCATCGACGCGCTTTGTTCGTACAGCTGGACGGGAAATGTCCGCCAATTGCGAAATTGTCTCGAACGCGCCATTCTGCTTGCCGATAACGGCACGATCACGACAAAAGAACTGCCGCCCGAAGTTGTTTATAAAACCAACGAGCCGAGCATTTCGGTCAGCTATAATATGCCGAAGACATCCGGTGCGAACACGTTTCAGAACGCCTCGCCGACGGCTTTAAGAGACGTCGAGCGGCAGCAGATCATCAACGCGCTCGACAAAACCGGCTGGCATCGCGGCAAAACCGCCGAGCTTTTAGGCATTTCGCCTTCGACGCTTTACAGGCGCCTGCGCGAATACGGTTTGGAAACGAGATAAAAAGGTAAAAAGGTAAAAAGGTAAAAAGGTAAAAACAAAACGCCGTTAAAAGCGAATCGGGCGAGCAGGTACGGATAATATATAAAAAAAATCCGTGCCGGCTCGCCCGATTCGCTTTTAGTGAAAGTTTGAGCCTGCTGCGGATACTCTTTCGGCAAGTTTGTTGAAACAATTCGTAAAATGCGGCGGCGAAAAAAACTTTAAAAAAACTTTAAGAGATAAAAAGTTAAGAAAAGTGAAAATTATTATTTGAAGTTTATTCTGAAGCTTCTTCGGTCACTAATTCCGCGACCATCTTAACCATTTCAAACGGCTCGACGGGCTTGGCGACGTGTTTTTGAAAACCCGCTTTAAGAGCCTTGCCGCGGTCTTCGGCGCGAGCGTAAGCCGTCAGCGCTACGGCAATAATCGGCTGCTCGCCATTTCGCGACTCGCTTTCCCAAACTCTGACTCTTTCCATAAAAGAATAACCGTCTTCTTCGGGCATTCCGATGTCAGAAATGATTATACGCGGCGGCGAGTTTCGGAATTTTTGAAAAGCTTCGAAAGCGGAAGCGGCGGTTTCAACCTTTGCGCCGCTGTTTTCAAACGCCATCCTGAGAATCTCGCGCGTATCGTGTTCGTCGTCGACTATCAGGATTCGAACGTTTTCTAACGAAGGATAATCCGAAGCCGGATTTTCGATCGCTTCGACCTTTGATTCTTCGCCCTCGCGTTTTCCTGCCGTTTGAGCGGATAAAAGCGGAAGTTTTACGCTGAAAGTCGATCCTTTTCCTTCGCCCGCGCTTTCTACGCCGACCGTTCCGCCGTGCAGTTCGACAAGGTGACGAACAATTGCGAGACCTAAGCCGAGTCCCGTGTAATTGCGCGTGATTGAGCCGTCAGCCTGACGGAAGCGATCGAAAACAAACGGCAGAAAATCCGGATTAATGCCTTTTCCCGTATCGCTGACGCTGATTTCGATTTGCTCTTCGATGTTGCGCAAATCTATTTCAACTCTGCCGCCGGGCGGCGTAAATTTGATGGCGTTGGAAAGTAAATTCCAGACTACTTGCTGAAGCCGGTCGTAATCGCCGGAAACAAAGCGGTTCGGCGCGCTGAAAACGGCGTCGAGCGCGATGTTTTTGGCTTCCGCCGCAGGGCGCACGGTTTCCACCGCCGCGCTGATAACAATTTCAAGCTCGATCGGCTTGACCTTTAATTGAAGCTTTCCGCTGATAATTCGCGAAACGTCAAGTAAATCTTCGATCAGCTGCGATTGAGATTTAGCGTTGCGCTCGATCGCTTCAATCGCTTTTTGCCTGGTCCCCTCCGGCATTCTGCCGTCGCGCAGCATCGTTATCCAGCCGATAATCGAATTAAGCGGCGTGCGCAGCTCGTGCGAAACCGTTGCCAGAAACTCGTCTTTCAAGCGATTGGCTTCTTCCGCCTGCATGCGCAGCGATTGTTCGACATCGAGCCGGCGCTGGCGCTCGCGCTCGGCGGTTTTTCGCTCGGTAATATCTATATGCGCGGCGATGCAGCTGACGACGTTTCCTTCTTCGTCAAAAACCGGCGCGGCGTAGCAATAAATAGTCACGAGCTTTCCGTCCGCCCGTAAAATATCCGTTTCTTCGCCGAGAATCGTTCTTTTTTCGGCAACCGCGCGCTGCATTGCCAGTTCGCTGCCTTTGAGCTCGCGCCCGTCTTTGAAATGTTTGTAAGAAATCTTTTCTGCGTTAGACGGGTTAATTGAAATATTATCGTCCGGATCGACGCCGAGAATTTCCGCTAAAGCCGGGTTTGCCTTGATAACGTCGCAATCCGGGTCCTGCGCGACGGCAATCCCGACCGGCGCGATGTCAAAGATAGTCTGCAATTCTTTGACGCGGCGATTCAGTTCGAGATTAAGGTTCTTAATTTTAAGCTCGGTTTCTTTTCGCTCCGTAATATCGTAGTTGACGCCGAAAACGCGAACGGCTTTTTTGTTTTCTTCGCGGACAACCTGCCCTTGAGCGGCGATCCAGCGCATTTCGCCGTTATCGACGCGAATAATGCGAAATTCAACGGAAAATTCGTCCTGACCCGCCGAAATCAATTTCCGCACGTTCATCATCGAATTATCGCGGTCTTCTTCGAGTATGTTATCGACCCATATCTGAAAATCCGGCTTCTCGCTGTATGGCTTTAAGCCCAGCAATTGATATATTCCTTCGGACCATTCAACGCTGTTTGTTTCCAAATCCAATTCCCAGATGCCGACGCCTGTAAATTTTTGCGCCATCCGCGAACGATTTTCAATTTTACGCAGGGCTTTTTCTTTAACGCGTTTTTGCTTTTCCGATTCGGTTTCCACCTGCCGCAAACGCGTCTGCGCTCGTTCGCGTTCGCTGATAACCCAGCTTATCAGCGCGCCCATTAAAACAAATAATGTTATCTGAATAAATTCGCCGAGACCGAGCGAAAAGGTGCCAACCGGCGGAATAAAAAAGAAATCGGCGGCGACGGCGCTAAGAACGGTCGTCAGCAACCCAGCCCGCAATCCGCCGAACATCGCCGAAACTACGATAGCCGGATAAAACGTACTGAACGGAACATGATCGCCGAGCAAAGGCGTCAGCGCCGCACGCAGTAAAAGAGCGGCTGCCGCCAGAAGCACGGCAGCTCCGTATCGAAGAAAAGCGCTTTTTTTATTTGTCTCCATTTTCTTTTGCAGGCTTCCGCGTAAACCTCAAAAAAAATATACGGTTTCGGTTTATGATTCCGGGCGGCGAAAATCCGAAAAATTCTTTTTACAGGTTGTAAAAAAATCCGCTTTGATTCGCTCGATAAACTTTGACAAACGCTTCTACTGGGCGAAAACCGAATCGAGAAACATCATCAAACCGAACCCGACAAACAGCGAAAACGTCGCGCCGCTTTCAAGTCCGGGGCGATGCGTTTCCGGAATAATTTCGTCGCTGACGATAAAAAGCATCGAGCCGGCGGCAAAGGCGAGCGCCCAGGGCAGAAGCGTTGCGGAAATTATCAAAACGCCCGCGCCGAACGCGCCGCCGAAAATTTCGACAAGTCCCGTCAGAGCCGAGACGCCGAAAGAATATTTTTTCGAATACCCCTGGGATTGCAGCGCGAGAGCGACCGATAAACCTTCGGGAATATTCTGCAGCGCGATGCCGAAAGTCGTGCCGAGACCGATCGTCGCGTCGCCGCTTGCCGAAGCGACGCCGACCGAAAGACCTTCCGGGAAATTATGTATGGCAATGGCAAAAACGAAAAGCCAGATTTTCTTTAATCGGCTGGCTCCGAAATCGTCGTGCAGCTTATCGAAATGCTTGTGCGGAATCAGTTTGTCCATCAGCCAGATCGTAAAACCGCCGAAACTGAGCGCGGCGATCGCCTGCAGCGCCGCGACAGGGATGCTGGCTCCTCGGTCCTTCATAATTCCGATTGCGGGCAGAAGCAGAGAGAAAATAGTTGCCGCAAGCATTACTCCAGCGGCAAAGCTTAATAAATTGTTGTTTATCTTGTCGTTGAGGCGCTTGAGGAAAAGAGCCGGAACCGCTCCGAGCGTAGTTGCGCCGAATCCTGCGATCGATGCGGCGATAACGGCGTTTGCAAAATTGTCGCTAGTGAAAGGCATTTAAATTTAATGCCACAACCCGGGCTTTGTTGCAAAGTTATTCGCCGGTTTTTTAATTTATCGGCAGAAAAAAAGGCTTTCTTTTTACATTCTTTTTCGAAAACCGGTCTTTTAACCGGTATTTCAGGGCGAGAAAACTTTCAGTTTTGCGCGCTTTTGATAATAAATAAATATCTTTGCTCGGACATCGGCATCAGTTTTCTCTGAAACAGGACTTTGTTTTTAGTTAAGGCTTCGGCTAAATTTCCGCCGCCGAAAAATAAAAGTTTCGCTTTTCCCGACCATTTCACCAGGCGCGGCAGTTTTTCGGCGAATTTATCGAGCGCGCGACACGTTACAAAGGAAATATCGCCTTTTTCCGCTTCTTCAAACTGCCGGTTTATAACGCTTACGCGCTTTTGAATATGCAGATGCTTTGCCGCTTCTTCGAGATATTTTACTTTTTTCGCTTTCGATTCGATTAAAATGCCTCTTAAATCTTCGCGCGCGATCAGGCAGGGAATCGAAGGCAAACCCGCGCCGGTTCCGATATCTGCAAATCGGGTTTTTAGCGGCAAATGTTCGAGCAAAGTCAGGGATTCCAAGATATGCCGAACGGCGAATTCTTCAGCCGAAGACGGCGCGACCAGATGCAGAAGCTCGTTGTTTTTCTGCACGAACTCGTAATAATCGGCGAGCGTCCCGATTGTCTCGTCCGGCAGGTTCAGCTCGAAAGCCGACTGGTGATTTTTAATTGATTCGATAAATTCTTCGCGCATAAATTTAAATGTTAAGGCTATTTTTAATAATTTCGCCGAAAGGCGCAAAACCGAAAACGAAAAGGCTTTGCGATTAAAGTTGCCGGACACAATAAAAAGAATGAGCAACGAAGATTCTCATTCTTTTTATTTAACCTTATTTAACCTTGTTCCGGTTATTTGCCGACGTTTATAATCCCGGATTTTTTAGTTGTAATCTCAAAGCTCTTTTTTTGTTTGCTTTAATGACATTGATCGGCGCAGCCGCAGGTTTCGCCGCGCAGAGCTTCGAAACCTTCTTTAGCGATGATCGGAATCATTACAAGCGCGGCGATCGGGTCAGCCCACCACCAGCCGAAAAGCGCGTTCAAGACAAGCCCCGCCAGCAAAATTGCCGAAAGATACGCGCAAATATCGGTTTGCCGCGAATCGGCTTCGAGCGCGCGGCTGTTTAGTTCTTTCGCGACTTTCCTTTTGGCTCCGGCTAAAATCGGCATCACGATTAAAGATAAACTCGCGAGCGCGATGCCCGCAAAGCTTTCTTCGGGCGCTTCGCGAAACCATAAAGATTTCAGCGCGTCAAAGCCGACGTAAGCGGCAAGCGCCAGAAAACTGATTCCGACAAGCCGCAAAGCCATTTTTTCGCGATGCTCGCCCGAAGCGAGTCGCCAAAGCAGAATCGCGCCCGAGGAAACTTCTATAACCGAATCAAAACCGAAACCGACAAGCGCGACGCTTCCGGCGATTAAACCCGCGCCGACGGCGATAAACGCTTCGAGCGAGTTCCAGCCGATCGTCAGATATTCGAGTTTTTTCCCGCGCCTGATCGAGTTTTCCCGCTGTTCAAGTTTTAAGACATTCGCGTTCATTCACGCATTTTACTACGAACGAATTACTGCGAACGAACGAATTCGCTTAATTTTTCACTTTTCACTTTTCACTTTCTTCTTATTTACTCGCGCCGCGGAACTGTAATTTCGACCGCTTCGTCTTCGATTTCACCGGGCAGTTTCGGTATCAGCCAGCGAAAAAGCATTGTCGAGGCAAAAGCCCCGAGAAATTGTGCGGCGATAAACGCGGGCGCGTCAGTCGGGCGTATCCCGGCAAACGTGTCGCTCAGCGATCGCGCTAAAGTGACGGCTGGATTTGCAAACGAAGTCGAGGACGTAAACCAGTAAGCGGCGGTAATATAAGCGGCGACGGCAAACGGGACAATGATTTTAGACGGCAGCCTGACGCAGCCCCAGATAACCGAAAGCAAGCCGAATGTAGCGATAAATTCGCTTAAAAACTGCGCCGAACCCGTCCGCGCTTTTTGCGAAGCGAAGAAAACCGGCAATTCGAACATTACGTTTGCCGCCGCAACGCCGAGAACCGCGCCCGCAGTTTGAGCCGCGACGTAAAACGGCACGTCGCGCCATTTGATTCCGCCCTGCAAAGCGTCTGAAACCGTCACGGCGGGATTAAAATGCGCGCCGGAAATTTGCCCGAAAGTTAAAATTACGGCGACGAGCATCGCGCCGGTCGCTAAAGTGTTTGCGAGCAAGGCAACGGCGATGTTGCCGTCTGCGAGTCGTTCGCCCATAATTCCCGAACCGACCACAGTCGCGAGCAGCATCGCCGTCCCCGTAAACTCGGCTGCGAGCCTTCTGTTTAAGTCTGGTTTCATTTGTATGTTTTAAGCCGGGCTCATCGCGCAGCAAACTTTTTTACCGGTTAATTCGCCGGTTTTCTCGTCTCGCTTAATCACGAATACCGACCATGAACCATCGAAAAACTTATCGTGTAATTCCCGACCTTTTTCCGCGATCGAATCTTTCACCCGTTGGCAGCAGTTTTTCGAAACCGCGATTTTTTCCGCTAATGTCGTCGCTTTTCTCATTTTTTCTCTTTAATTCAAATCTTTAATTCAAATCTTTATTTGGAAAATTCAAATTGATTCAGAAATAATTAGCAGCAAACAATCGCGTCGGTTTTGTCAGCTCTGCCGATTCCGATCGGCGCAGGAACGCAACATCCCGAATTGCCGTTTTCCGCTGTTTCAGGAAGATTGTCTGTTAAAACGACAAATACTTCCCATTCGTTGCCGTCCGGGTCTTTCACCCATGTTTTATCCTGCGTCGCGTAGCAGCAATCGGTCTGCATCTCGTCGCGCGTAAACAATCCGCGCTCGTGCCAGAGCTCGCGCATCGCCAAAACGTCTCCGGTCGATGCGACCTGAATGCCCATATGCGATAAAGCGCCGCGCTCGCCGAACGAATTTTCATTAAGCGTTAAATTGAGCGGCGGATTCTGCACGTCGAACTTCGCATATCCGGTCCGAACTTTGCTCGGCTCGATGCCCAGCATCTTTTTGTAAAACTCGATGCTTGCTTTAACATTTCTCACGTTCATCGCTACGTGCGCTTTCAAAGTATTGATCGTTTTGTTTGTTTCCGTGTTCATTCTCTTTAGCTCCTTAGTTTATTTGTCAATTATGCCTAGCCGTAATTGATGGCTTGATACTAAATCGGAAAAACAATTATGTCAAGCCGTAATTGTTTTGTGCTATAATTATTTCGTAATGAAGAAGGAAAAACCGTTTAATCTCGAATTGTTTTTTGCGGCGCTGGCGGATCGAACGCGCTTGCGTTTATTAAATTTAATGCGCGAAGGCGAAGTTTGCGTTTGTTTTTTTGCCGAAACTCTGGGCACAAACAATCCGAAAATCTCGCGGCATCTTTCGTATCTGAAGCGCGCTGAACTGGTTTCCGGCAGGCGGGACGGGAAATGGATGCATTACCGCATCTCGGAACCGAAAAATAAAAAAGCCGCGGAAATTTTTGCCGGTTTGATGGAAATGTTAAAAGAAGACAAAGAAATGCAAATCGATCGCGAACGGCTGAACAGCGTTTGCTGCGCGCCGCCGCAGCCCGTGCAAATCAGCGCCGCCTTGCGTTCAAAGCGCGAACTTGTTTGACGCTTTACATAAAAAAAAACGCAATCGGTTACTTCCCGCAACCGGTCGAATGAATCTGTTTTCTCGAAAAATCAAGGCTTTCTCTTCGTTTAAAAACGCAATTACTCCTTTTAACACCTAAGGTTACCCGCAAACGTGCAAAATATTGTTATTCATTCTTTAAAAAGATAACGGGATGTATTATATTATTTATGTCGGTGACAGTTCGCTGTTGCCGGCAACCATCGTACACCCTTCTTTATTTATAATTTATTTATGGCTGATACTATTGAAGTAAAAGTATTTCATGTTTCTGAAAGCTTGCCTTCCGTTAAAACGCCCGTATTGGTTTTTACGGAAACAGGCTCAAAATACATCGCTGCCCGGTTTGAAACCAATCCGACAGGCAACGATCCAAGTGTAAATCAAATCAAGTGGGGCTTGATTTATAACAATAAAATCATCGGTGAAGTTAGTGCAGTTACTCATTGGTGCAGGCTAAACGTCGGACTTTCCCTTCCGCAGTCGCATTTTATGCAGAAAACCCAATCTGAAATTCACGCAATAACCGCTTAACTTTTTGATTTTCTACCGGTCTTAAGAAACAAAAAAACGCGCCAAACGAAATACCTTGCAAATAGCACTGTTATTTTATCGAGAAGGATAATAGTGTTTTTGTTCGAGATGTATCAGTACGTAAAATATCTGCGTTTTAATGAGTCTTTTCCGCAAGTAACTTTTTATTTGCAAAAGCCGGTTTACAAAGAGAGAAGTTTTTTCCGGGACTGACAACCCGGAAAAGTTTGATTTACAAAAATAAAAAGGGCAGGAAGCAATTAAAACCGCTTCCTGCCCTTTTTATTAATTACGGCTGCAATAAAGTGCAAAACATTAGAAAAAGCCGATAAAAATTGGTGCGGACGAATGGAATCGAACCATCACGATGTCACCATCACAGGCTTCTGAGACCTGCGCGTCTACCAGTTCCGCCACGTCCGCGTGAAAAGGCAAAGGATAATATACAATTTAAGTTTGGAAAGCGCAAAGCGAGAAATTCGGCTTTGTCGGCTTTGCGCCAATCTTCGTTTTCTTTATCATAAAAACAATGGCTGAAAAACTAGCGCAGCGCCTGGCGGAAATAAAAAAACAAATCGCTGATGCGGCGAAAAAAGCGAATCGAAACGCGGGCGAAATAAAGCTTGCGGCGGTCAGCAAAACGCGTCCGGGCACAGATGTGAAAGAAGCGATAGCGGCGGGCGCGACCGTGTTCGGTGAAAATAAAGTGCAGGAAGCCGAAGCGAAGATCAAAGAGCTCGGTCGCGAATCGGCTGAGTGGCATCTGATCGGGCATCTGCAGGCGAATAAAGCGAGAAAAGCCGTCAATCTTTTCGACGTCATCCACACGCTCGATTCGATCGAACTTGCCGAGCGTCTCGAACGTATTTGTATTGAAGAAAACAGGCAAAGCCTTTCGGTTTTAGTGCAAGTCGATCTGGCGGGCGAAGCGACAAAAAACGGCGTTGCGGAAAACGATTTGTTGCCGCTGATCGAATTTTTGAAAACTTGTAAGTCGCTGAAGTTTGACGGTTTTATGATTATTCCGCCTTTTTTCGAAGATGCGGAAAAAACGCGACCCTTTTTTCGGCATCTAAGAGAAATTCGCGACCGGTTTTTGCCGGGCGGCGAGCTTTCGATGGGAATGAGTCACGATTTCGCGGTTGCGATCGAAGAAGGCGCGACGATCGTTCGAGTCGGAACGGCGATCTTCGGAGAACGCCGATACAAAGTTTCGAGTTTGGATTAAAACTCGCGTTTTTAATTTTTTACCTCGGGTTTTTTAAGCTGAAGTACAAAGCTTGTAACAAATATTATGCTTTCAGATATTTATCCGCTTATTCGAACAATTATTGTCGGTTTATTTTTGATATTCACGACGGCTTTGCTTTTGCGCCTTATTTTTAATTTCACGGATCCGAATCCATTCGGCGCGGTTGGCAGATTTTCCTTCAAACTGAAAAAACTGACCGACAGATACGTTTACCCGGCGGCGCGTCTGCTGGCGAATTTCCGCATTAATACGCGCTACGCGCCGTTTGTCACAATCCTTATAGCCGGCGTTCTGGTTTATTTCGCGCTGGGAATTATTAACAATACTTTTTACATTGTCGATAATTTGGCGCACAGCATTAAAAACGGCAACGTCAAAGCTTTCATCGGTTTTGTTCTTTACGCATTGCTGAGCATCTTGGTTTTATTCATTTTTATTCGCTTTATTTCGTCGTGGTTCGTCTTTACGCGCAATACCTTTCTCGGCTTCGTCCGAAAGGTTACCGACCCGATTTTGCTGCCCGTTCAGCGCCTGATTCCGCCGATCGGTATGTTTGATATTTCGGCGATGCTCGTTTTGATTTTGATCGGATTTTTGCAGGCGATCGTGCTGCGGATTTTTGTTCATTCTTGATTAAATACACTGAAAAAGACAACGTCGTAAGCTTTTACGTGCGTGCTGTTCCGCGCGCCTCGAAAAGCGAAATCGTCGGCGTCTTGGACGGCGCGCTGAAAGTTCGCATTGCCGCGCCGCCGGTTGACGGCGCGGCAAACGCGGAACTCGCAAAGCTTCTGGCGAAAGCTTTTGAAATATCGAAAAGCGATGTCGAGATTTCAAGCGGTCAATTTTCAAAAATCAAATTAATCAGAATTAAAAACATATCGGGCGAAAGACTTCTCACAGTTTTACAAGCCAAAATCTAGCGTGATATATTCGTTTTTTCAATTTAATTCAACAAACACAAGGTAAATACTAAATGTCAGGACATTCCAAGTGGCACACGATTAAACACAAAAAAGGCGCTTTAGACGCAAAGCGCGGAAAAATTTTCACCAAACTCATCAAAGAAATCACCGTTGCGGCTCGCACCGGCGGGAGCGGAGACGTTGACGCAAACGCTCGTTTGCGCAAAGCCGTCACGGACGCCAAAGCCCAGAATATGCCGAACGACACGATCGACCGCGCGATAAAACGCGGCACGGGCGAGCTCGAAGGCGTAAATTACGAGGAAATCACATACGAAGGCTACGGCATCGGCGGCGTCGCCGTTCTGGTCGAAACAATGACCGACAACCGCAATCGAACGGTTGCGGAGCTTCGACACCTTTTTTCGAAAAACGGCGGAAACTTAGGCGAAGCCGGCTCGGTTGCCTGGATATTCGACAAAAAAGGCTACATCGTCGTTGATAAAGAAGCGAAACCCGAAGACGAGCTTTTCGAGCTGGTCATCGAAGCCGGAGCCGACGATTTACAGGACGAAGGCGACGTTTTCGAAATTTACACCGCGCCCGAGAATTTCGACGCCGTTTTGGATGCGGTTAAAGCCGCCGGAATCGAGCCGCAAGTCGCGGAAATTTCTATGGTTCCGCAAAACCACATCAAGCTCGAAGGCGCGGACGCGCAAAAAATGCTCAAACTTTACGAAGCGATCGACGACAACGACGACGTGCAGAAAGTTCACGCCAATTTCGATATTGATGAGAGCGAGATGGGATAAATTTGAAACCACAGATTCACACGGGTAAACACGGATAAAACAAAAGACTTTGAAAGATTACTTAAAATAGAAAAGAGATTAAAAATTGAAGCTGGTAAATTACTTCGATTTTTAATCTCTTTTCTGTTTTTATCTATCCGTATTTATCTGTGAAAATCTGTGGCTAACTTTCTTACTGCTGGAAATTCTTTTTGAGTTTTTGCCAAACCTCAAAATATTCGTGCTGCAATTCCGATGTTTCCATCGCGTATTTCGTCGGACGAATAATGTAACGCGACTCGAACATAAACGCCATCGTGCCTTCCAATTTCTGCGGCTTCAACTCAGCGTTCGACGCTTTTTCAAACGCTTCCAAATCCGGTCCGTGCGCGCTCATTTGATTGTGCAAAGAACCGCCGCCGGGAACGAAGCCTTCTTCTTTGGCGTCATATTGCCCGAAAACCAAGCCCATATATTCGCTCATCACGTTGCGGTGATACCACGGCGGTCGAAACGTGTCTTCGGCGACGAGCCAGCGGTCGGGAAAGATGACGAAATCGCAATTCGCCGTGCCGTGTTCCCCGGACGGCGACGTTAAAACGGTGAAAATCGACGGGTCGGGATGATCGAAAGAAATCGAGCCGATGGTGTTAAATCGCCGCAAATCATATTTATAAGGCGCGTAGTTTCCGTGCCACGCGACGACATCGAGCGGCGAGTGATCGGTTTCGCACGCCCAAAGATTGCCGCCGAATTTCGCGACGATTTCGCACGCGCCGTCTTTATCTTCGTACCACGCGACGGGCGTTTCAAAATCGCGCGGATTCGCCAGACCGTTCGCGCCGATCGGACCTAAATCCGGCAGACGAAACTGCGCTCCGTAATTTTCGCAAATGTAGCCGCGAGCTTCGCCGTCGGGCAATTCGACGCGGAATTTAAGCCCGCGCGGCAAAACGGCAATCTCGCCCGAATTTATTTCCAAAACGCCTAATTCAGTTAAAAAACGAACCCGATTTTTCTCCGCGACAACGAGCATTTCGCCGTCGGCGTTGTAGAAAAACCTGTCCGTCATATTTTTATTACAGGCGAAAATATGAATCGCAATGCCGTGCTGCGAAAACAAATCGCCGTTCCCGGCAATCGTTATCAAGCCGCTGATAAAATCCGTTTCCGCAGTCGGCATCGGCAAAGGATTCCAGCGCAGTTGATTCGGCGTCGTTTCGATCTCGTCGAACTTTGAAACGAGCAGCCTGTTATCAATCCGCTCAAACGGCTTGTGCATCACCGAAGGGCGAATACGATACGTCCACGTGCGCTTGTTGTAAACGCGCGGCGCGGTAAAAGCCGTTCCCGAAAACTGCTCGGCGTAAAGCCCGAGCGGCGCTTTCTGCGGCGAGTTTCTGCCGATTGGCAGCGCGCCTTTGACCGCTTCGGTAGCGAACTCATTGCCGAAACCGCTTTGATATTTGGATTGTTCTTCGCTTTTTGTCGGCGTCATAGTTCTTAATAATAGCCGCAAAAAGGCACAAAAGACACAAAAAAATTAAAGAATTTATATTTGCGTTTTTTGTGCCTTTTTGCGGCTATTAATTTTATAAATTTCCGCGTTTACGCTGTTCTTCTTCAATCGAAACAAATAAAGCTTTGAAGTTTCCTTTGCCGAAGCCTTTGCAGCCTTTTCTTTGCAGAATTTCGTAGAAAACTGTCGGTCGGTCTTCGACGGGTTTGGTGAAAATCTGCAAAAGATACCCTTCTTCGTCGCGGTCAACCAGAATGCCGAGTTTTTTCAGTTCTTCGACATTTTCGTCGATCTCGCCGACGCGCGCGGGAAGCTCTTCGTAATACGTGTCGGGAACGGTCAGAAATTCGACGCCGTTCGATTGGAGTTTAGCAACAGTTTGGCGAATGTCTTTGCACAAAAGCGCGACGTGCTGCGCGCCCGGACCGCGATAAAATTCGATGTATTCCTGTATCTGCGATTTTCCTTTTTTGCTTTCCGCCGGTTCGTTGATCGGGAATTTGATGTTGTGTCCGCCGTCCGACATAACGATCGACATCAGCGCCGAATATTCGGTCGAAATGTCCTGATCGTCGAATGTGATATAACGCTCGAAACCCATCACGTCGCGGTAAAAATCGCACCACGTTTCCATCCGTCCGAGTTCGACGTTGCCGACAATGTGATCGACGAGCTGAATCCCGACTTCTTCGCCTTTTAAGTCCTGCGCGACGAATCCGGGCAGAAAAGGTCCGCTGTAATTATGCCCGTTATTGTTGTTATACGAAATAAACGAGTGAATCGTGTCGCCGTAAGTGTGAATCGCCGCTTTGCGCACGTTTCCGTTTTCGTCTTTCCAATCGTGCGGTTCGATGTGCGCGGTAGCGCCGCGCTTGATCGCTTCGGTAAAAGCTTGATCGGCGTCTTCGACCAGAAAAGCGATGTCGCGCACGCCGTCGCCGTGCTGCTTGATGTGCTCGGCGGAGTGATGCTCGGGGCTGAGCGGCGTCGTCAAAATGAAATTGACGCGATTCTGCCGCACAACATAAGAAGTCGTTTCGCGGTTGCCGGTTTCCAAGCCGGAATAAGCGATACGCGAAAAGCCGAATGCTTTACGATAATAAAACTCGGCTTGCTTGGCGTTGCCGACGTAAAACTCGACGTGATGTATTTTCTTTAAGCCTAAAGGGTTTTTTTCTGTCATAACTGTCTCTGAATTAACTGCTTTTGTTTATAAAGCAATTAACATATGTTTTATTTTGTGAAACTCTCGATGTATTTTCGCGTCGTTTCCTTTAAATATTCATACGACGGAATAACATACAAAATCGGCTGCATATCCGAATAATTGTATGGCGTATTGATAACCTGCTCGAGATCGAACGGGCGACGCTCGACGTTATCGGTAAAAGCGTTTTCGAGCTCGCCGAAACTCGAAAGCAAACCTGCGCCGTAAGCCTTTACGTCGCCGTCTTCTTCGATCAAGCCGAATTCGACCGTAAACCAGTAAAGCCGACCGAGCTCTTCGAGCTGCTCTTCGCTGGCGATGCGCGCGCCGTGACCGATAAATTGCGAAAAATCAGCGAAATTGCGATTCGTAAACATCGGGATATGCCCGATTGATTCGTGAACGATGTCCGGTTCGGGAGTGTACTCCGGGCGCGAACTGTGACGAATATACTGGGTCGAAAGCATCGTGCGCCACGAAAGCCAGCTTAAAAAAGCGCGCGTTTCGACGAGTCCTTCTATCGGCGCGAGACGAAAATTCGAAAGCTGTTTGAGGCGTTTGTTCATTTCGGTCAACTGCGGAATGCGCTCGTTGCTGATGCCCAAATCCTTTTTCGCCTGAAGATAAAATTTCGAAGCTTTTTTCGCCTGAATTTCTTCGAGCCGGTTGGCGACGATGCGCCAGATTTCCTGTTCTTCTTCCGTATACTCGACGTTTGTGATAACTCCGGTTTCGCGGAATTTTTTCGCAAGGCGGGCGATGTAATCGCGGCGTGTCCGGTATTGCTCATCGCTTGCGCCCGGATGGTCGAGGTGAAGCTGGTTGATGTTTTCAAACTTCATGTCTCGAAACTCGGGCAAATCTTCATCTTTTATCTCGTAATTCTGAACGCTGAAAACGGGTTTCGGCTGCGGTGTGAAAGCTGTTATTGTCTGCATTTTCGTTTTCTCCTTTTCTAATTACGATTGCTTCGCAATAAAAAAAACTTATTTCCTCATTATCTATTGTATTTGAAATAAGATTTTCTATGAATGAGCAAATCCAGTTTTTATAGTAAACTTTCTTTAATATTTATCTTTATTTCGAGCTTTTACTTTAAAATCTAAAATGGTTGATGAAATTGATTGGAAAATACTAAAAGAGCTGCAAAAAAACGCGCGCATCAGTTACGCGGAACTCGGTCGGCGGATTAATCTGACGACGCCCGCCGTCATCGAGCGAATTCGCAAGCTCGAAGACGCGAGAATTATTACCGGTTATCGCGCGGAAATAGACACGGCAAAAGTCGGTCTGCCGATAACGGCGTTTATCCGAATGAGCATTACGGGCGTGGATTATTCAAAAATTATCGATGTCGTGCAAAAGTCAAAAGAGATTTTGGAATGCCACAGGGGCACGGGCGGCGATTCGTTTATAATGAAAGTCTCGGTCGCGGACGTCGAGCATCTGCAAGAGCTGATCGATAAACTAACGCCTTACGGCATTACGACGACCGCAATCGTGCTTTCTTCGCCGGTCAAAGGACGCGTGATCGAGAAAAGAGATTAGCTGAAAAAGAGATTAGCCGAGAAATTCCGTCAAGCGAATAATAGTAAAAAGAATTAACAACAGTAAAAGAATAAACGAAAAATAAGCAAAAAAAACGAGGATGACTTTAATTAAAATCATCCTCGTTTTTTCTTTTTAAATTCTTTAAATGTTAAATGCCGGTTATTTAGCTTATTGATTCCAGGCTACCCGGCTTTTAAGCCTGCGGATAGATTTTTCTTTTCCCAGAGTTTCAAAAACCGCGAGCATCGAAGGTCCGACGGCTAAACCGGTTAAAAGCGCGCGCGAGCCGTTCATAATTTGCCCGAGCTTAGCGCCTTTTTCCTCGGCGAATTGCTTGACGATTTCTTCTATCCGATCGTGCGTAAAATCTTCGACCGGAGCGAATCTTTCAGCCAATTCGGGCAGCCACGCTTGCAGATCGGGAAATTTTTTCAGGTTTTTGTCGATTGCCGCCTGATCGAAATCGAAATCCTCGGAAAAATAAGCGCGTCCCTGAGTAGAAAAATCTTTCAAAGTAAAAAATCTTTCGCGAATCAAATCGACGGTTTTTTCAAACCATTCTTTGTCTTCGTCTTCGTATTCGTCGCGCCAGAGCTTCGCCGGCTTGAGCTCGGCTTTGACAAAAGGCAGAATTTCTTCGAGCGGCATCGTGCGAATGTATTCGGCGTTCATCCACATCGCTTTATCGTCGGTCCAGCGGCGCGAATTATTCGAATCGAAATTAAAAATGGCGTTGCTGCGGTGAATTCCTTCGAGCGAAAATTTTTCGACCAGCTCGTCTAAAGAATAAATTTCTCGTTCTTCGCCAGCCGACCAGCCTAAAAGCGCGAGAAAATTGCGAAATGCGGCGGCTAAAAATCCGGCGTCGCGATAAGTCGTCATCGAAACGATTTCGCCGTGAATTCGCTTGCTCAATTTTTTTCCGCCCGGAGCCAGGATCAAAGGCAAATGCGCGAAACGCGGCGGCGTTTTTTCTAAAGCTTCGTAAATTAAAATTTGTTTGTGCGTGTTCGTTAAATGATCCTGACCGCGAATAACGTCGGTGATCTCCATTTCGATGTCGTCGCAGACGACCGCGAGATTGTAAAGCGGATGACCGTCGGAACGAAGCAGAACGAGGTCTTCGATTTCCGAATAATCGCGTTCCTGAAGCCCGTAAACCGCATCTTCGAAAGCGGTTTTCCCCGTTTCACCGACTTTTAAGCGAATAGCGAACGGCTCGCCCGCCGCCGCTTTCGCGTCGCTTTCTTCTCTCGACAGATCGCGAAACTGATTGTCGCGCATATTTTTTTGCTCGCGCGCCCGTTCGACGATCGCGGCTTTGACGTCTTTATCGCCGCGATCTTCTTTCGGCGTGAAATCCCTGTACGCTTTGCCTTCTTCGAGCAGTTTTAGGGCGATGGCGCGATGCTTGTCGGCGTTGTTCGATTGATAAACTATTTCTTCGTCAGGCGCGAAACCGAGCCATGCCAGACCGTCTAGAATCGAGCGCGTCGATTCTTCGGTCGAGCGCGCGAGGTCTGTATCTTCTATTCGTAAAAGAAATTTTCCGCCTTGATTGCGAGCGTATAAATAATTAAAAAGCGCGGTTCGGGCAGAACCGATATGCAAATAACCCGTCGGCGACGGAGCAAATCTAACTCTTTTGGTCATAAAGAATATTTTCCCGCAAAGGCGCGGGCAGCGCAAAGTCTTAATAAATTATAACTTGAAATTACAATTATAATGGTCGCTAAAAACACGAAAAGCTATCAAACTCAAAATTTGATAGCCGCAAAACAAATCTGAAATCTAAAATGGCGGAGACGACAGGATTCGAACCTGTGGTAGTCTTTTGGACTACAACGATTTAGCAAACCGCCGCTTTCAGCCGCTCAGCCACGTCTCCGCAAAATGCTTTTCGAGAAAAGCAAGTTTTTATTCTAGCCGTTGTCGAAACTTTGTCAAGTTCAATGCCCGCATCAAATCGAAATACGAATCAATTCTTTGCCGAAAGCAAACGTTTGAAAAATTCAATGCATCTTATCAAGTTAAATCCAGAAGCGTTTGTCGCGGCTTGACACATTTGACTTTACGGAAGAAAATAGCAATCGTCCGTGAATTGGATTTTTTTTACTGACCTTCGTATTAAAGGTATTGCGATCCCGAAACGATTTTATATAGTGAAATATTAAACTTGTTTTGCCGGAGATGGCTTTCTTAATGTTTTCTACAGATTACCCAAAAGCTTTCTTAAAGCCCGTTTTAGTTGCTTTGACTGTGTTTTCGACGGTCTTTTCAACTGCGTTCGAAGCGCGTGCGAAAGTTGTAGTTGAAAGCAAAGGCAATCTCGGCGTGATTAAAGGCATTATCCGCGATGAAACGGGAAGTCCCATCTCAAACGCTTACGTATCGATATTTCGCGTCGGCACCGACACGCTTTTAAAACAAGTTCGATCAGCGAAGGACGGAAGCTTTCTGGCGAAAATACTGCCGGGAACTTATACGATTTTAGCCGTCGCGCAGGGTTTTAACGCGGTAACTCTTAATGAAGTCGCCGTAAACCGCGCCGCCGAACTTAATTACGGTTTTAAGCTTGAGCGTTCGGGCGGCGGCAATACTTTGCCCGAGAAAAAACTCGACCGCAACAGCTCGAAGTTGCGGATTCGCCTGGCTAACAGCCGCCGTTCGATTTATCAAAATCAAGAAGGAACCGCTCCGGTTGATGAAGATAAAATTGCCGGGAAAGCGGTTGAAGAAACGACAGCTATAGCCGAGCGCGATCAAGACGAAGCGAAAAGAAGCGGGCAAACGGTCGTTGAAACGTACTTCGCCGATTCTGTTGAAGGAGCGTTTTCAGGCGTGAATTTCGCCACGTTTCTACCCGTCAGCGAAAATGCGGAAGTCATTATCGCCGGGCAAACCGGCACGAAGAACGCTCCGAACCGCGTTGAAACCAGCTTAAAGTTTCGTCCCGACGATAAACACCAAGTTCGGCTGAAAACCTCTTACGGCAATCTCGGTCGCATAAAACTCGAAAATAACGATAAATCGCTCGGTCAATTTTCCGTTCAGGCTTTGGACGAATGGAACGTTCGCGATGATTTGATTCTGGTTTTCGGTTTTGATTATTCGCGCTTTACCGGCGCGGGCGACGATTTTTCAATCAGTCCGCGACTCGGCTTGCAGTTTGACGTTAACGAGAAAACTCGTTTGAGCAGCGCTTTTACCGGCAACACCGAGGAAAAAAGCTGGGCGCGAGCCATCGAACTTGAAGGCGCTTCCGTCGCTTTTTCGGAACCGGTCGCCATCGAGGATTTTGTCGTTAAAAACGATAAGCCGCAGATGAATAAAAGTCGCCGCCTGGAATTCGGAGTCGAACGCGTTCTCGACAATAACTCGAGCGTCGAAGCCAATATCTTTCTCGACACAACGCTCGGGCGCGGCGTCGGGTTGGAGAGCCTTCCGTTTGATGTTTTAGGAATCGAGAATTTCAGCGATTTCGTTTCAAATCAGCAAGGCAAAACGCGCGGCTTACGCCTGGTTTATTCGCGACGTTTAGGCAGCCGCTTTAAAACCTCAGCGGGATTTGCTCTCGGAAACGGGCAGAAACTTTCGGAAAACGGTATTTCAAAACCGTCGGAAGTATTTGAAAACGACTTGTTTCAAACATTTTTCGGTCAATTCGATGCCGACTTAAAGACCGGAACGAACGTGAAGACGATCTTTCGTTTATCGCCGCAGGCGACGGTTTTCGCAATCGATCCGTTTCAGGGCAGACTGGCGATTTACGATCCGGGTTTAAGCGTTCTGGTGACACAATCTTTACCGACTTTGGGTTTGCCGATTCGCGCCGAAGCGATTGTTGACGCGAGAAACATTCTTGATTTCCAAACCGGCGTCAGCAGCGAAGAAGGAAGCCTGCGTTTAAGCTCGCAGCGACGCACGTTGCGCGGCGGCATTTCGGTTAGATTTTAACCGGCGGCGCGAGAATCGAAATTAAGAAAAAGTCCAAAGACGATAAGGCTTTGGACTTTTTTAATTTCCAAAATCTCGGATTGGAAAGCAAAAAACTGAATATTTTTTTTGTTATTATAACATTTTTAACGCTTTATTTACTTTGCAAACGCATAAATCGGAGCTGATGCAAGTTGTTTTTCAAGATAAGAAATTGGAACGCATCTTGCGTTAAAAATCCATCGGCGAAGTGCGTCACTTAAAATGAAAGGTAAATTGCTGACAAGTTGGGGTTTGGTGTGGCTTCTGGCAAGCGTTTTGTTTGTCATCGGCGCGGCGCTGAATCTTTTCCAGCGAGCCTATCATAAACTGCCGCCGACAGACGGCGTCGATTGGGTGCAAAAGACCGACGGAATTTACGCCGCAAAAATCGTTCCGGGACTTTCGGCATCGAGAGCGGGAATTGCCGCGGGCGACAAGCTCATCGCCATTAGCCTCGATGAAAAGCAGTATGATGAAATAGTTTCGCCGGTCGATGTTCAGCTGTATCTCGAAACGGCAGGCGTTGACGGCAGCTTAACCTATTATTACCAAAAGCCTTATTATTCGTTCGCCGAAAATTATTACTACGCCGATCTGCGCCGGATCGATTCGCTGCCGCGCTGGACGGCTCCGATAATCTTTTTAACAATTGTCGGTTTGATTTGGCTCTCGGTCGGACTTTTCGTTCTTTTCAAACAAGGCGGACACGCGCCGTTTGTTTTGCATTTCGCGACGGTTTGTCTCGCGGCGTTTGTTTTTCACACGTATAAACCGCTCGGTTTGGGCGAAGATTTCGATCTGGCTGTCAGTCTTTTAGACGATATTTCCTTTGCTTTTTTTGTTCCGCTTTTTCTGCATTTTTGTTTGCGTTACCCGGTAAAAAACGAAGTTTTCGACCGGCAGCGCTGGAAAACTTACCTGCTTTATATTCCCGCGTTTTTGGTGACGCTGGTTTTGACGGCGATTTCGGTCGTTCCGCAGCTCGTTCCTAATTACGCCGCTGCCGAAATTATTGCCAAAACGACGGATAAGCTCAATTTATTCGGCGTCCTATATCAATTTAACTTTCTGCATTTCGTCGTCGGCACTTCGCTCGGCGCGGGCTTTTTAGTCTGGCGATTTTTTACAAATCGTCAGCCGCTTGTCCGCCAGCGCCTTAAATGGGCGATGTGGGGAACAATCGCCGCGCTGACGCCGATCGTGATTTTTCAGCTTGCCGGGCAGTTTTTGTATCTTCCGGAAGATGATTTCAGCACGGCTTTAACGACTTTGCCGCTTGCCTTGATTCCGCTCAGCTTCGGTCATTCGGTCGTTCGGTATCGTTTGATGGACGTTGACGTCGTCGTGCGCCGCGCGCTCGTTTATGCGCTGACGACCCTGACGATTGCGATGATGATCGGCACAGTCGCGCTCGGGCTTGTTTTTCTCGCCGTCGGTAATAATCTTTCGTCTACGGAAATTACGCTTCGCGCTTTGATCGCGATTGTCGCGATGGGCGCGATCGTGCTTCTTAGCGAACCGCTCAAAAAATATTTACAGGAACGCGCCGATCGTTTCTTTTACGGCGAACGTTATGATTTGCGGCGCGGGCTGCTCGATTTCGGCAGAACGCTTTCGGCGACGACCGCGCTCGATCCGCTTTTAAACGCTTTGACTGAAAGATTGCGTCAGGTTCTCGATGTAGAGAAAGTAGCGATTTTTATTGAAGATGAAACTTTGCCCGAGCGATATCGTCTCGCAAAATCGATAAATTTAAGCGAAAGCTACAAAATCCCGAACGATTTCCGCCAGATGATCCGGCAGAAAGCCGCGGCGAAGGGCATCGTCCGCGCCGACGAGCTCGAAACGTTCGAAGAGGGAATTATTGACGAAACGCCGCACGAAAAAAACGGTTTTATCGGGAAAATCGAAAAATTCAGCTTGAACGGAAAAAATATACAGCGGCAGGAGCTTCATTACTTTGTGCCGTGCGTCGTGCGCGGCAAGATGGTCGCGGTCATCGGTTTGGGCAGAGCGAGCGACGGCTCTTTGCTTTCGAGCGAAGATTTGGAAATTCTGCAAACCGTTTCCGGTTATATCGGCGTCGCCGTCGAAAACAGTCTGCTTTATCAGGAACAGCATCAGCGCGCCGAAGAGCTCGCTTTGCTCAAAGAATTTAACGAATCGATCGTCGAATCGGTCAACGTCGGTTTGATCGCGGTCGATGAAACCGGAAGAATTACGCGCTGCAATTCGAGTTTCGAAGAGCTGATCGGTTTAAGCCGCGAACAGGCGGTCGGCAAACCGGTTGAAGAAGTTTTCGACGCGAGCTTTGCTCTGAACCTGGAAAACATACTTGGCAAATCGCGCTGGCATCTGACGGAAATTCGCAACGCCTACAAGCTCCACACTTACGATTATAAAGGAAAATCCTTGATTTTAAACGTCGCCGTCGCGCCGCTCCGCTCGGTTTCCAATCAGCAAACCGGCGCGATTGTCGTTTTAGAAAACGTTTCATCGCGCGTCAAGCTCGAAGAAACTCTACAGCAAAGCGAAAAGCTTTCGAGCATCGGGCTTCTCGCCGCAGGCGTCGCGCACGAAGTCAACACGCCGCTCACGGGCGTTTCCAGCTACACGCAGATGCTTCTCGGGATGATTCCCGAAACTGACCCGAAACACGCGCTTTTGCAGAAAATGCAGAAGCAAACCGACCGCGCCACAAACATCGTCGGCAATCTCTTAAATTTCTCGCGCACGGGAACGGCGACGGATTTCGTCGAAATTGATATTAATAAACTGCTCGACGACACGCTTCAATTACTCGAACCGCAATTGAGAAAATCCCAGGTCGAAATCGTCAAACATTACGTTAAAACGCCGCCGAAAATTCGCGGCAACGGCGGCAAATTGCAGCAGGTTTTTACAAACTTGATTTTGAATGCGAGAGACGCGATGTTCGGCGGCGGCACGATTACGCTCGTCACCCGGTTTAACGAAGAAAGCGGCGTAATTATCGAAGTTTCCGACACGGGCGAAGGCATTCCCGCCGAAAATATAAACAAAATCTTCGACCCGTTTTTTACCACGAAAGGCGTCGGCAACGGAACCGGATTAGGCTTGGCGGTTTCTTACGGAATCGTGCAGGAACACGCCGGCACAATCGAAGTTAAAAGCGCGACCGGCGAAGGCACGACCTTCCACCTCAATTTTCCCATCGCCCAAAAACAAATCCAACGAGCTGTAAGTTAACCCAACCTTGAAATTGTTTATAATATTACTTACCTGGTTCAATTATTTAAGTTCCATAGAAGTAATCGAATGAACATCAAATCTTACTTAAAACGCATTAATTACGGCGGCTCGCTCATACCGACCCCGAAACTTTGCGCGAGTTGCAGATAGCGCATCTTTTGACGGTTCCTTTTGAGAATCTGAGCATTCACTCTAAAGAAGATATAGTGCTTGAAACAAAAGCTCTTTTTAATAAAATTGTCGAGCGGCGGCGCGGCGGTTTCTGTTATGAATTGAACGGTTTATTTGCGACTTTGTTAAGCGATATGGGATTTCGAGTTGAGATGCTGGCAGCCGAAGTTGCAACGGAAAACGACAATTTCGGACCGAGCTTTGACCATATGACGCTGATGGTTACGTTAGAGCAGCGCTGGCTTGTCGATGTCGGATTCGGGGATTCCTTTCGCGAACCTCTGTTGCTCGACCAACGCGGCGAACAGTTGGAGAACGAGCGCGCCTGCCAAATTGTTTCCGACGGAAATAAACTTATTCTCAAGCATCGCGGCATCGATGGCGCGTGGAAAACTCAGTATCGATTCGCTTTGCAGCCGTACGAGTTTGCCGATTACGAAGAAATGTGTCGCTATCATCAAACCTCGGCGCAGTCGCATTTTACGCAAAAACGTATCTGCTCAAAAGCAACAAAAGAAGGACGGATTTCTTTAAGCGAAATGCGTTTTATCAAAACACTTAAAAACGGCGAACGCAAAGAGCGTGTTTTATCCGGTCAGGAGGAATACGCGGGAATTCTGCGCGAGCATTTTGGCATTATTATGACAAATTAATGCCGCGCACCGCTTTCAAATTGTCGTTTTGAAAAACTTACAAAGCGAACTGTTTTTTCTGCCAGGTTTTAACGTAATAGAGAGCCGCCAGAAACGCTATGAACATAATTCCCGAAGCGGTCCAGAACGTCCGGTAAAGAGTGAAATCGTCGATTTTATTAAAAGCGTTGTTTAATAAAACGCCGCCGATTGTCGGTCCGACGGCGCGCGCGAGGCTCGCCGCCGATTGCAGAATTCCGAGCGTTTTGCCTTGTTCGGATTCGCTCGCGTTTTTCGAAGCGAGGCTTGTCAGCGCGGGCGAAGCGAGCGAGTTGCCGAGCGAGAAAAACGCGATTCCGATCAAAAGCCCGATTAATCCGCCCGAATTTGGTCCGACGAGCGGAACGGCGAACAAACTGCCGACGAGCAGCAGGCAGCCGAAAACCGCCAGACGCGCTTCGCCGTAGCGTCTTGCGAGGCGTTCAAACAGCGCGCCCTGCATAACGATCGCCAGCAAGCCGACATACGCGAAAAGATAACCGTTCTGCTCGGCGTTATAATTGAAACGAAACACCGTATAAAGCACAAAGGCGTAAGTCATTATCGAAAACGCCATCACCAGCAGAAAATAAATCAGCGTGATCAGACCGAATTGCCTGTCTTTGAATGAATCGAATAGTTCGGCTATGCGACCTTTTCTTTGATTGGCGTCGCTTTCGGCGCTAAATTTACGCGATTCGGGCAAAATAAAATAAAGCGCGATCGCGTTGACGAGCGACAGAGCCGCCGCGAAATAAAACGGAACGTGAATGCCGTATTTGCTCAAAATTCCCGCGAGCGCCGGACCCAAAATAAAGCCCAGACCGAACGCCGCGCCGAAAAGTCCCATGCCTTTCGCGCGGTTTTCGCGCGAAGTTATGTCGGCGATGTAAGCCTGCGCCGTAGAGATGTTTCCGCCCGTAATTCCGCCGATAATCCGACCGATAAACACGAGCAAAAGCGTATCCGCCAAGCCGATGACGAAATACCCGACGGCAGAGCCGAGAAGACTGATAAACAGAATCGGTCGCCGCCCGTACCTGTCCGAAAGCTTTCCGAGAACCGGCGAAAAGAAAAACTGCATCCACGAATAGATCGAAACTATAAAACCGATTTCGTACGGGGAAGCATTAAAAGGCGCGGTATTGGCGTAAAAAGGCAGAATCGGAATGACCATTCCGAAACCGATCAGATCTATAAAAATCGTTACGAAAATTATAATAAGCGGCGTGGTAAAGAATTTTTCTCCTGCGACCTCACCTTTGTTTTGGGAATTCATTGTTACTAAAATTTATAATTGTTTACTGCTCTGCGCCCTTTTTTGTAGTAAGATAACAGAAAATTTAACAATATCACTTTGATAAGGATTGCAAAAGCGACACTGAAATTATGAAATCAAAAGTTCTGCTACTATTTATTTTCACGCTTCTTTTTTCTATGTATCAAGAAACTCCAGCTCAAAGAAAACGAGCTAAAAATACGCAAACACAAACCGCCGAAATAAAAGCCGTCGCGCCGGAAATCAGTTATACGGTTTCGATGCCGAAACCCTGGACGCATCTTTTGGAAGTCGAAATGCGCCTCGAATGGGCGCAGATGCCTGCCAAAGCAGAACTGAAAATGCCTGTTTGGACGCCCGGAAGCTATCTCGTCCGCGAATACGCCAGGCACGTGCAGAATTTCAGCGCGGCAAACGCGAGCGGAAATAATTTAACGTGGGACAAGATAAATAAAAATACGTGGCAGATCGATACCAATGGGGCGAAAACGATCGTCGTCAAATATCGCGTTTATTCGAACGAGCTGACGGTTCGCACGAATGAATTAAACGATGAGCACGCTTTTTTCAACAACGCGGCGCTTTTGATGTTTCCGAAAGATCAATTAAAAGCCGCTTCGACCGTTAAAGTCGTGCCGTTCGGCAATTGGAAAGTCGCGACCGGTCTGCCGAAAGTCGAAAATCAAACCAATACTTTTCGCGCCGAGAATTTCGACGTTTTATACGATTCTCCGTTTGAAGTCAGCGATTTCAAAGAATTCGTCTTTAACGTGCAGGGCAAGCCGCATCGTTACGTCGTCACGGGCGAGGGCAATTACGATTTGAAAAAAATGGCGGCGGATACGGAAAAAATCATCACCGAAGCTTCGAAAATCTTCGGCGATTTGCCGTACAGCGATTACACTTTTATCGTCAATTTGCGCGGCGGCGGCGGGCTCGAGCATCTCAATTCGACCGCTCTGCAATGGAATCGTTTCGGTTTCGCGCCGCGAGCGCGCTACAACGCTTTTTTAAATCTGGTGGCGCACGAATTTTTCCATCTCTGGAACGTTAAAAGAATTCGCCCGGACGCGCTCGGACCGTTCGATTACGAAAACGAAAATTACACCAAACTGCTCTGGGTTGCCGAAGGAGCGACGGCTTATTACGAAGGCGTTTTGCTGCGCCGCGCCGGTTTGATTTCCGACAAAGAATTTTTCGACGCGAGAGTTTCGCTGATCCAGCAATTGCAGGAAAGACCCGGAAGATTTGAAACCAGCGTCGAAGACGCGAGCCTGGACGCGTGGATCAAATATTACAGACCCGACGAAAATTCGATCAATAACCAGATTTCCTATTACGACAAAGGCGAAATCGTCAATATGATGCTCGACGTGACGATTCGCACGGCTTCGAACGGAACAAAATCACTTGATGACGTGATGCGACATTTGTACGACGAATTTGCGAAAAAAGGCAGAAATTTCACGCCCGAAGATTACCAGAAAATTTCGGAAATGATGGCTGGAAAAAGCCTCGACGATTTCTTCTCGAAATACGTTCGCGGCACCGAGGAAATCGATTACAACGCGATTTTGCAGGGCGTCGGCGTGCAGCTGAAAGCCGAAGCGAATAATGCCGGCAAATCCTATATCGGCGCGAATTTTGCCGAAGAAGACGGCAGGTTGACGATCCGCTCGATCCCGGCTGATACGCCCGCTTACGAGCAGGGCTTAAATACAGGCGATCAGATTGTCGCCGTTGACGGCAATCGCGCGAGCCAGGCGTTTTTAAACACGTATATCGGCGAAAGAAAACCGGGCGATAAAGTCAGATTGACGATTTTCCGTTTCGACCGCTTGCGCGACATAGAGTTTACGCTCGGAAGCAGCACGCGTAAAAGCTACGCCATCGCGCCGGTTGAAAGCCCGTCCGAAGCGCAGAAAACG
>JAOAPX010000191.1 GCA_025463125.1 Acidobacteriota bacterium
AACAATAATCCGATCGTCGGCAATATACCGACCTCGCCGCTCGGCTCAGGCGCTGCCGCCAATCCGCCATACCAGAGCAGAAGGCTTCCGCGTCCGAAACCGAATAAAACGCCGGGCATTAAAAACGTTTCGCCGAAAGATTTGCCCGATTTGGGTGAAGAAATCGCGAAAAATGAAAAAGAGAAAATAGAAGCTGAAAAAAAAGCTGCCCAAGACTCGAATATCGAAGCCTCAAAAGACGAAGATGACGGTTCGTTTAATTCCAGACCTTTAGAAGATTGGGGCAAGATATACGGCGAACGCATTTTGAAAAAAGAAATAGACGTTAATGCGCCTTTCACGGTTGAAGTTGTTGCCAAGTTGGATGAAAAGGGTAAATTAATCAAGCCGCAGGTAACCGCCAAAAAAGATAGCGATCCGAAAATGCTTGAAGTAGCAAAAGCCGGTATCGCGGCTTTCAGCGATACGAATCTTCTTAAACCGTTGTACGAATTGGGCGGACGCGATATTGTCATCACTTTTTCGCAAGACGCCGATAATTTACAAGCGATAATCAAAACGAAGACTCCTTCGCCTGAAAGAGCGAACTCTTTACAAAGTAATTTGAAGCTGGTAATGCAAGGCGCATCGAATTTTATGAAAGAAGGCTCGGATGAAGCCAACTTGATGAGTAGAGCGCAACTAGCGACAGATAAGAATTTTCTAATTATAAATTTTCTGATTTCAAACGAAGAAAAAACTCAGCTGATCGAGAAAAACTTGAGAAGTTTGGAAGAAAAGTTAAAAAAAAACCAAACTAATGGCGGTTTAGCTGAAAATAAGGCGTCTGTTAAGTGAATAATCGTAAAAACTACAATTCAATAGTTTTTCTAGCCGCCTTTTTCGGCTTAGTGCTAGTCGGCGCGACGCCGCAGGTTTCGGCTCAAGATTCGAGTTCGACAGGCAAGACAATAAGGGCGGCGATAGTATCGAATTATGTCACGATTCATCTTGATTTCGATTGGGTAATTAACTTAGAGAAAACACTTGTCGAAAATCCGAAATCCGCTTTCACATATATGAAAGCGGATTTCGGCATATCTGAATATAAAGTTTTTGATTGGAAAATTCAAAACGCTGAGGGAAATCCAAGCGCTATAAACTTCTTAAAAAAAGAGGTTTTTTGCAATAATTGTTACCTAAACAATCAGTTTTTCTCAAAAAAACTTTCTCACGAAATAGAAATTACACAAAACGAAATTAGAACCGTCAGCCGAATCACTTTTTCGGATGCTAAAGAAGCAAAATATTTTCAAAGCGGTTATAACCAAACTTCCAGCAGTGCGGATTTATATTATAAAGACGATGAAGATAAAATCATTCTTCTTTATTTAAATAATACAAACGCTCGCGCCGAAAACAATCAGGTTTTCATCGTTACGCGCCTGCCTCGCGCATCAATAGATGAACTGCTAGCCGAAAAAAACGCACGATAAGCGGCGAGCAGACAAAGTGAAATTTAGCCTTTCCGTCAAATTAAATCGCCAAAACTTTAATAATTTTATATTTATGAGCTGAAAGCTTTTTGCGCTTTCACGTCTCGACCAATGAGGACTTTATGGCAGTCAATAGTGTAGTAGATAAATTTTTTAAGAAAATACTCGGAACAAACAGCGAACGTTTTTTGAAAGCGGTCGCGGCGACCGTTCAGGAAATCAACGGTTTGGAAGCATCTTTAAAGAATCTTTCGGACGATCAATTGCGCGGAAAGACCGATGAATTTAAACGCAGGATTCAGGACGAGATCGGCGGAATCGAAGACAAAGCCGAGCGCCGCAAACGCGAGCAGGAAGTTTTAAACCGAATTCTGCCCGAAGCCTTCGCCGTCGTTCGCGAAGCTTCTTCGCGCGTAACCGGAATGCGTCATTTCGACGTGCAGTTAATCGGCGGCGCGGCGCTGCACCAGGGCAGAATCGCCGAGATGCGAACCGGTGAAGGTAAAACGCTCGTGTCAACGCTTCCGGCTTATTTAAACGCCCTGACCGGGCGCGGCGTTCACATCGTGACGGTCAACGATTATCTCGCTTTGCGCGACTCGGAATGGATGGGCAAAATTCACCAATTCTTAGGTTTAACGGTCGGCTGTATCCAAAACGATATGGACGATTACGAGCGCAAAGAAGCTTACGCGTGCGACATCACATACGGAACCAACAACGAATTCGGCTTCGATTATCTCAGGGATAATATGAAATTCGACGTCGAAAGCCTGGTTCAGCGCGATCATTATTACGCGATCATCGACGAAGTCGACTCGATTTTAATCGACGAAGCGAGAACGCCGCTTATCATTTCCGGCGCGTCCGACGAAGCGACCGACAAATATTTCACGGCAAACGAGATCATTCCGAAGTTCGAACGCGGGCATAAAAACGAAGAAACAAAGGTTACGACCGGCGATTATCTGCTTGATGAGAAAAACCACTCGGCTGTGCTGACCGAAGCGGGCGTTTCAAAAGCCGAAAGACTTCTGGGCGTTTCCAATCTTTACGACCCGGCGAATATGGAGCTTCTGCACTGCGTCGAGCAAGCCTTAAAAGCGCACACGCTTTATAAACGCGATCATCAGTACGTCGTGCAGGACGGCGAAGTCATCATCGTTGACGATTTCACCGGGCGTTTAATGGCTGGTCGCCGCTGGTCTGACGGGCTTCACCAGGCGGTCGAAGCGAAAGAAGGCGTGAAGATCGAGCGCGAAAACCAAACTTTAGCGACCATTACGCTGCAAAATTATTTCCGAATGTACGAAAAACTTTCGGGTATGACCGGAACGGCGGAAACCGAAGCCGAAGAATTCGGAACGACGTATAACCTCGATGTTATCGTTATCCCGACCAATCGCTCGATGATTCGCAAAGATCATTCGGATATGATTTACCGCACGCTGCCCGAAAAATGGGACGCCGTTGTCGGTGAAATCAAGGAGCTTCACGCAAACGGTCAGCCGGTCCTGGTCGGTACGGTTTCGGTCGAAAACTCCGAGCTGATCGCCGCGAAACTCAAACAGATAAATATTCCGCACAAGGTTCTGAACGCGAAATATCACGAGCAGGAAGCCGAAATCGTCGCGCAGGCGGGACGCAAAGGCGCCGTGACGATCGCGACGAACATGGCTGGACGCGGAACCGACATTTTGCTCGGCGGTAATCCTGAATTCCTGGCGAACGATTACCTGAAGCGAATGGAGATCAACCCGGACGAAGCGACGCCCGAGCTGTTTGAAGAACAGCTCGAAAAAGCGAAACGCGTCGTCGCCGAAGAACATAAAGAAGTAGTCGCCGCCGGCGGTCTGCACATTCTCGGCACCGAGCGCCACGAATCGCGCCGCATCGACAATCAGCTTCGCGGACGCGCCGGACGTCAGGGCGATCCCGGTTCTTCGCGCTTCGTTCTCTCGCTCGAAGACGATTTGATGCGCATTTTCGCGGGCGATAAAGTTCGCTCGATGATGGAATGGCTCGGCATGGAAAAAGGCGTCGCCATCGAATCGAAAACCGTTTCGCGCCAGATCGAACGAGCGCAGAAAGCGGTCGAAGCCAGAAACTTTGAAACGCGCAAACACGTTCTCAAATACGACGACGTAATGAACCGCCAGCGCGAAACCATCTACGGTTTGCGCCGTCAATTGATGTTCCAGCCCGAACACCGCGAATATCTTTTAGGCGAAACCGGCGTCGCGCGAGATCTTCTGCACGATTTGACGCAGAGCTTCTTAAACCCGCTGGTGTCGCCCGACAAATGGGACGTTGACACGTACGCGGCTGAGATTCAAAGCATCTACGCCGTCGATCCGGCGGTTGACGCCGCCGTCGATTTCCGCGCGATGAATCCCGACCAGATCGAAGAAACCGTCTGGCGCAAAGCTATCGGTAATTACGAAGAGAAGGAAAAACTCGCGGGCATCGAATCGCTTCGCGCGTATGAGCGTTACATAATGCTCAATATCATCGATTCGCAGTGGAAAGATCACCTGCTTTCGATCGACCATCTCAAACAGGGCATCGGGCTTGTCGGCTACGGTCAGAAAGACCCGCTCGTCGAATACAAAAAACAAAGCTTCGATATGTTCCAGGATATGCTCGACCGCATTGACACCAATACGACCCGCGCCCTTTTCAACCTCGAAATCGTCGTCAAAGACGAACAGGAAGAAATGGAACGACTCGAAAGACTGGAACAGCAGCGAGCGAGAAAACAAGCCGCCGGAATGGCTTTCACCGGCGCAATGGCAACTGCGGCGACGGCAGGCGACACCGAAGAAATCCGCCACACGCCGTTCAAACGCGAACAGCCGAAGGTAAAAGCAAACGACCCCTGCTACTGCGGCTCAGGCAAAAAATTCAAAAAATGCCACGGCGCGGGAATCTAAAAACAAAAAGAAAAAAGGTGATCGAAATGGTCACCTTTTTTCTTTCAGAAAATTAATTTTTCAACGAATTCCAAACCCAGACAATCAACCCTATCAACAATCCGGTCACCGGAACGGCTAAGCCTAAAAACAACATCCAATATACTTGCGATTTAAAGGTAAATTTACTTTTCATACCGCTTCTCCCGAAATTTACAACGCCCCAGCCGACATCAATCAAAACAAACCGCTTGCCAGTGTAATCATCACGCTCGTCATAGTAACGTCTGCGGTCGCCATTGTAACCGCTTAGATTTCAACTGTTTTATGTTCAACGATAAATTTGGCGCGTTCTAATAGTTCATCAAAGGTTATTATCTCTATATTTCTTAGATTCCTT
>JAOAPX010000002.1 GCA_025463125.1 Acidobacteriota bacterium
TTTGAAAGTCGTCTTTGATGCTCCAATCAAATTGGTTTTTATCGGAAAATTTATTTAATTCTTGAACGAGATTAACTATTGACGAAGCAAATAAATCATTTTCTTTTGGTTTTTTATCTAAATCGTCCTTAAATTCAATCTCGGTTTTAATATCGAACAAACGCGGAGTCGCGGCTTGAGCTAATATCTGCGGACTTCCGCCGACCAGCACCAAGCCGAGATAGACTGTGAGAAAAACTATTGAATTGTAGTTTCTGCGGTTGCTCATTTACCGGAAGTTTCGTTTGTTTTCGTAATCGCCGTTCCGTTCGGCTGTTGCTGCTGTTGGCGTTTCGCCTGCGCTTTTTGTAATTGGCGCGTGATTAATTCCTGCGCGACGGGTTTTTCCAAATTAAAGTTTAGAACGAAATTTTTGCCCTGCGCTTCGACCTTTGCGGCATTTAATAAAGCTAAAGTATCTTGTTCCTGAACGGTTGATTTGCCTATTGAAATCGCCGTATTTAATACGCTGGAAATGCTTTTCGCTTTGCTTTCCAATTTCTGATCCGAGGTGATAATCGCATAAATTTGCTTGTCGTCCTGAACCAGCGTGAAATTGATGTTTTCGACGCCGAATTTTTGCAGGTAGCTTAAAAGCCCGCTGTCGCCGATGGCTTCAATAGCCGATTTGGCGACATTAATCATTTCTTCGTCACCGTCAGCTTTTAAATACCTCGATTTTTTTTGGTCAAATTTTCCGTCTTTCGTTATGCCGCCCTGCATTACGACGGTAAAATTTTTAGTTAAATCAACTTGTTTAGCCGTAACTTTATCTAAAACGTCATCGCTGAAATCCTGAAGAGGCTTTTTGTTAATAATTTCTTCGGCAACCGGCAGGCTTGAAAGATCGATCTGTTTCGGCTCTTCCTGTTTCGGTTCTTCTTTTTCATTTTTCGCGGTTTCTTCACCTAAATCGGGCAAATCTTTCGGCGAAACGTTTTTTATGCCCGGCGTTTTATTCGGTTTCGGACGCGGAAGCTTTCTGCTCTGGTATGGCGGATTGGCGGCAGCGCCTGAGCCGAGCGGCGAGGTCGGTATATTGCCGACGATCGGATTATTGTTGATCGGCGGCAGGCTCGGCGCGGTGTTCATCAAATCATTGTTCGGCATGGTCGGGTTGATCGGCGAAATGCTGCCCGAAGGCGGCATTACGAAACCGCTCATATCGCCGTTCATCATTTGCGCCTGCTGCTGGCGCATCGCGTATTCTTCCGGGTTGGCGATGGCGAAATATCCTTCCGGGTATGTGAGCGGCGGCGTTTGACCGCTGACGTCGATATACGTGATTTCGGCGTCTTCAAGCTCGGTTTTTTCATAATCGCGGCTGGCAAATTCCGTATCGGTTCCTAAAAGAATATTTCCGACGTAAACCGTATCAAGCACCTGGCAGACTTTGCTGACCATCGGGCTGTCGCAGCCTTTTCTGGTTAATAAATTAGACTGCGCGAAAACAAAAAGCGCCAAGACGTTGAAAGCCGCCGAAGCGGCGATGATCTTGTAAAATCGCGGTGAGAGTTCGAGGTTTTTTATCTCGTAGTTTTTAAACAGTTCGGGTTCCGCCGCAACTTTTTGCGCCGGTATTTCCTGATGATTATGATTGTTCGGTTCCTGATTACGTAATTCCTGTTCCAGCATAATTCGCCTGTAAAATATATGTCTAAACTTCGGCTAAACTTGTGTACTTCCGAAGTTAGACGCTGATGAACCGCGATAAGTTGCGGCTCGTTTTGCAGTTTAGCACTTTTAAATAACAATTGAAAGCAATAGACTTTGCCGCTTTAAACCATTAACATTAATGGAAATGGCACGTTCGTTCAAAGAAAAAAATCTGAAGAAACGCAACCGGCAGGATCGAGTTCGTTCAAATACCGCTCGTCCTAATGAACGTAACTTTAAACGCGATCTTGCACGGGAAAGTTCCGGCGATTTCGGCGAGAAAAAACTAACGCCCCAGCAAATGGAATCGGTCGAGCGTCTGCTTTCGGGCATCGGCACGCCGGAACCGCAGCCGATCGTGCCCGACGATTTTCAACTCGAAGCGCTGCGCGCGATCAATACCGAAGACGTTCTGGTCACGGCGCCGACCGGCAGCGGCAAAACGTGGATTGCCCGTGAAGAAATCCGGCGTCTTTTAGCCGACGGCAAACGCGCCTGGTACACGACGCCGCTCAAAGCTTTGACAAACTCGAAATATATGGAATTTTCCGCCGAATTCGGCGCGGAAAATGTAGGCATTTTAACGGGCGACCGCAAGGAAAACATAAACGCGCCTTTGATCGTCGGGACGACGGAAATCTATCGCAACCAGCTTTTCGACGCGCTGCGGCAAGGCGAGCAGGTGCGCACGGATTTTGTGATTCTCGACGAAGCGCATTATCTCGGCGACGAAGACCGCGGTCACGTCTGGGAAGAAGCGATCATTCTCTCGCCTCCGCGCATACGGCTTTTACTTTTGTCGGCGACGATCGGCAATGCCGAAGAATTCGCGCACTGGATCGGAGAAGTTCGCGGAACGAGCGTCAGAATCATCAATCGCGCCGGTTCGCGCCCGGTCGAGCTTCGCGCCGCGTATCTTTCAAAAAATCTTCAGCTTTACCCGCTTTTCGACGAAAGCGGCAATCTAAACCGCGATGTCGAACAATTCGCCGTCGAGAGACGCCGCGATTTTCGACGCAGGTAATTCGTTTTCACGATTGAAATTCGCGATTGAAAATATTCTCAATTCAATAAAAAGTTAATAAAAAAAGGCTGCCGAAATCGTTCGACAGCCGTAACGCGAAGGAGGGAAAAAGTAAACGTAAAATTATTTTTTCTCGCCGATTAAGACGTTTATGTCGTTTTGCGAAATTTGTAAATCGAGCGTTATCTCGTTGGCTGTGCGCGAAAACCTGGCGTTTTCAATCATTCGCCCGTAAACCTGTTTGTCGGCTCCTTTCGCGCTTCCCAAAAACACTCTGACGACCGTCTGCAAGCCTTCCAGAGTTTCGAGCAATCCCTGCGCCTGAACGTCGTTCCGGGTTTTCGCCATTAACTGCAAAGCCGCGCCCGCGCCCGCGACATCCATCGAACCGTATAAATATTGAATCGCATCGATGTTTTTGCCGAGCTCGTCGTTGTCGAGCGGCAAAAACGCGCTCATTCCCGCCGGCAGTTTAGCGGCGAAATTCATAACCGAACCCGGCTTGCGATTGAGCAGATCGGAAATATCGGCGCCGACGCGGGTTTTCGCTTCTATGGTTTGACGAACGCGCGCCGTCGTGCCAATAGCTAAAGTATTGGAATCAAAAGCCGTAACGGCAATTTCCCGGGACATTTTTCCGATGAATTTATCAATCATCCGCGCTTTGTCCGCCGTTGTCGCCTGCGGCTTGTTGGCGGCGGCGATTTCTCTTGCAGGAAAGACGTAAACGGTTTTGCCGCCGATTTTTTCTTCGCGATATTTACCGTTTGCGGCAATTTTCGCGGCGGCTAGCAGCGCCGCGGCATTGATTTGCGCGCCGCGAGCTAAAATAACCGGCTCGATATCGTAATTTTTCGGCGCAACCGGCGTCGCCGTCACGCCGACCGCAACGTTCTCAAATTTGCGCAGATCGATTCCGGTTTTGTTTTTGACTTCATCGACGTGTGCGAAAACTTTGCCGAGCAGCGTTTGATTGCCCGACAAAATCTGCGGCATCGCGTCGCTTAAAAATCTTTTAGCATCGAATACGACAACGCCGTCCGAAGCGGGAAGCAGCGCAACGAGCTGGCTGGCTTGAGTTTTATTAGCGGTTTTGGTGTCCGCAAACGTCGCGCCGACAGCATTTAACATCAAAGCGCAGAGCACAAATAAAGGATAAAATCTATTTTTCATTCGGAAAACCTCTTAAGAAATTCTTATGCAAATAATACACGATAAAAGATGCGCGAAAGTTCGATAAAAGTTGGCTGGAAAACGGTGAAGAATCGAGTAACTAATAAGTTTGCAGCCGGTAGTAAGCAGCAGAAAGAAGTTGAATACAGTGTTTTGAAATTGTTTTCCGCGCGAAAGATTTACAATTGCAATTAAAAATTTTCTTTACTGCCGCTCGCCGCCCGGTTTCTTTTGCCCGCTTTTCTTAATTACTTCAAATTCGAAATGCAGTTCTTTGCCTCGAAAAATATAGCTCAGATAATGCTCCCAGAATTTTCGCAAAAATCTCAGCTTCGGATTTTTCTGATCGAGATTGACGAGAAATTCGATGCCCAGCGATTTCCAAAGATTCGCCAAGGAAACATACGTTTTGACGGGTTTTAGTTTTACGTCGGTGTAAAAATCGAAAACGCGCCGTTCGGGCATAAAAACGTTGAATGTGTAGGAATTCAAATGATTGCGGTGCGTCGGGTCGGTCGCCCAATCCGGATTCGTGTAATGCGGCGCGACGAGACGGATTCGCCCGCCGTTTTTCGTTATCCGGTGAAGCTCGGTCATAAAAGCCATCACGTCCGGAACGTGCTCGACGACGTGGCGCGAAACAATCAAATCGAATTCGTTGTCGGGAAACGGGTATGGAACTTCGCCGAGATCGTGTATCACGTCGGCGGCGGTGCGCGGATTGTTATCGAGTCCAATCGCGCCTTCGTATTTATTCGCGCCGCAGCCGACATCTAAAATTTTGCTCATCGGAAATAGAAATTACCACAGTTAAAGATAAAAAGTGAAAAAGAAGGGAAAATGGCAGAAGGCAATCGGAAATATTTAAGTATGTAATTTCAGAGATTGGTTAATTTGAATTTAAAGAGTCCGGTTTAATTTTCAACTGCAAAATTTCTTCACTTTCTCGCATTTTCACATTTTCACCTTTTTACTTTTTCGCTTCTTTTACTTTTTCGCTTTTTCGCTTCTTTTACTTAAATAAAAGTGCCAGAGCAATCTGGCGGCGACAGCGCGGCGCGGTTTCCATTTCTCGGCAATCGCTAAAAACTCGTCGGCGCCCGGTCTGTGTTCGAGATTTTTCAATTTCTGCCAGGCGATATGCAGCGCCAGATCGCCCTTCGGCATCACGTCCGCGCGCAATAAAGCCATCAAAAGGTAAATATCCGCAGTCCAATCGCCGATGCCTTTTATCTTTTTAAGCTCGATTTTCGCCTGTTCGTCAGGCATCGTTTGCAAAGACTGCAAATCCAGATTCCCGCTTAAAATCGCCTTCGCCAGTTCGCGCGCGTAAATCGTTTTTTGCCGCGAAAAATAAGCCGCTTTCATTTCTTCGTCCGACAAACGCAAAACCTTTTCCGGCGTAATTTCTCCGCCGAGCGTTTCTTTTAATTTGTTGTAAGCCGACAGCGCCGAAGCGAGCGAAACCTGCTGTTCCAAAATTATATGAACGAGCGTCGCGAAGTTCGGATCGCGCTCCCAGAGCGGCGGCACGCCGTAAGTTTCAAAAATAAAAGCGAGATCGGAATCCGCGTCGGACAATTCACTGCAAATAAGCGCTAATTTTTCCGCGCTCAAAGTTTCAATCATAAATTCCCGGTAAATCGTTATACAATTATTTGTGTGAAAAATATCTGTGTGAAAAAGCTTTGCGTAAAATCGATCGTTTTGTTTTTATTTTTAATTGCGCCGGCAGCTTACGCCCGCGCGCAAAACGATTGCGGCTGGACGAGGCAAAGCGCGCCGGTTTTTCTGAATCTGCGGCTCGGAATGACGGCGGTCGAAGTGCGGAACGCGCTCGGCAATAGTTTGAAAATTAAATTTAAAACCGATGACGATTACAGATTTTTTCAAAATTTTATCGAAAAAGCGCCGCCCGCCGATTTAAAAGGCGTTCGCGCCGTTTACCTGCGTTTTTACCGCAAAGCGCTTTACCAGATCGAGATTTTCTATGATGAAAATCAATATCCGCAGACGCTCGAAAATCTTATCGGCGCAATTTCGGCGCAAATCGATTCGCCTGTTTCCGAATTTAAAGTAAACAATAATCGCGCCGAATTAAAATGCGGCGAGACAGCTCTTGTCGCGGACGTAATTCTAAATCCGCGCGTTGAGCTGACGGATGAAGCGAAACGAGCTGAAATCGAAGAATCCCGGGCGCGGGAAAAGAATTGATATTACTGTTTTACGCGCTCTTTGCAGTGAAAAATCGCTTTTTACCAGATCGTCGGAACCGCCGATTCGTCGAATTCAATCGAATCGCCATCGGGCAAAATATGAATAATTCGGTTTGCGCCTTTTGCTTTTAGAATCGGCGCTAATAAACCGACGCGGTGACAGTTTGCTCGCGGGATTTTATGTTTGGTTAAAGGCTGCGATTCCGAGCACATAATCGCGGTTTTTACTTCCGCCGAGATTTCTAAAATCCTTTCGACGCCGCGATTCAACTCTTCGGGCGCCGCGATTTTTTTGCCGCCCGTTTCGGGCAGATGCTCGTAGCCGATGCCGTTTTCCAGCAAATTCGCTTCTAAAACCGCGCCGTTAAACTGCACCCAGCGCGAGCGTGCGAAATTTCGCACGTCGCAGACAAAAGCGATTTCGTGTTTCTGCAAAAGCGCGAGAAAATCGCGCCACGCGTGTCGCCCGTGTCCGATCGTGTAAACGCTGATTGAGTCGGTTTTCATCGGCAAAACAACTTAAATAACGAAAAATTATAACTAAAAATCAACTTTCCAGGCGATCGAGCTCGATGTCGTACCACGAAGCCGGATCGTCGAGCGATTCGAGATGAGTGAAAACGATCGCGCCGTCAACTTCGCGTCGAATATCGGCTTCGATTTCCTCTAATAATTGATGTCCTTCGTGAACCGTCCACGCGCCCGGAACGAGAATGTGAACGCTGACAAACGACCTTACAGCCGACCTGCGCGTTCGAAGCGCGTGGTAATCGATTTTTCTCTCTTCCACGTAATGATCGAGAATCCGGCAGATGCTTTGTTGTTTTTCCGGGTCAATGGACGTGTCCATCAATCCGAGCGCCGAGCGCTGTACCAATTGCACACCGGTCCAGATGATGTTTACCGCGACGAGCAGCGCGACGAGCGAATCGAGAAATAACCAGCCGGTAAAACTCACCGCCCAGACGCCGATGATTACGCCGACCGAAGTCCAAACGTCGGTCATCAAATGCTTGCCGTCGGCTTCGAGCGTGATCGAGCGATGTTTGTTTCCGGCGCGAATCAGAATTTGCCCGACAACCAGATTAACGACTGTCGCTATTGCCGTAATTATTAAACCGACGCTGACATGTTCAATCGGCTGCGGGTAAAAAAGTCTTGCGGTCGCCGTCCACCCTATACCGACGGCGGCGAGCAAAATCAAGGTTCCTTCGATGCCGCCCGCGAAATATTCCGCTTTGTCGTGCCCGTATGCGTGATCTTCGTCCGGCGGTTGTGCCGCTAATTTGAGAATCAGCAAAGCGATGACCGCCGCCGCCAGATTTATCAGCGATTCAAGCGCATCGGACAATAACCCGACAGAGCCGGTCAGCCAGTACGCCCCGGTTTTTAATCCGATCGTGACAATAGCGGCAAAAATTGACAGCCACGCAAATTGCGTGAGATTTTTTCGTTTCATCGGCTATATTTCCGTTACTTATTAAATCACACTGTCAAATTTTGTTCTATTGAGCGGAAAATTAACGCTCGACTAAATTCCTTATTTCCTCGACCGCCTGCGGGTTTTCGAGCGCCGACAAATCGCCCGCGTCTTCGCCCAGATATGCCGCACGAATGACGCGGCGCATGACTTTGGCGTTGCGCGTCTTCGGGATCGCCGCGACGAAATTAATCTTTGACGGCGCGAGCGGTTTGCCCATATCTTTGGCGACGAGCGTTTTCAGTTCTTTTTCCAAATCTTCGGTTTCTTCACCTTTCAAAACGCAGAAAGCGACCATCGCCGTGCCTTTTATTTCGTCCGGGACGCCGATAACGGCGGCTTCGGCGACCGATTCGTGCGCGACCAGCAAACTTTCGACTTCCGCCGGACCGACGCGTTTTCCGGCGACTTTCAATGTATCGTCCGAGCGACCGAGAATAAAATAATGCCCGTCCGCGTCGCGCGTCGCCCAATCGCCGTGAACCCATGTGTTTTCAAAGCGATTCCAGTAAGTTTCCAAATATCTTTCGCGTTCCTGCCAGAATCCGCGAGCCATTCCGATCCAGGGCTTTTTGATAGCGAGCTCGCCGACTTCATTCGCGCCGACCGAGTTTCCGTTTTCATCTAAAATATCCGCGTCCATTCCCGGACACGGCGCCGAAAATCCGCACGGTTTGATTGGAACTAACGGGTTGTTCATCAAAATTCCGCCCGAAATTTCCGTGCCGCCCGAATAATTGATGATCGGCAATTTACTGTCGCCGACCTTCTCAAACAGCCACCACCACGGCGCTGGATTCCACGGTTCGCCCGTCGAAGCAAACGCGCGAAGCGTCGAAAGATCGTGTTTTTTCGGCAGATCGTCGCCGTGCGTCGCGAGCGAACGCACTAAAGTCGGCGAAATTCCAAGAATTTCGACTTTATGGCGCGCGCAGAATTCCCACATTCTATCCGGCGCGGGGTAATCCGGCGCGCCGTCGTAAAGACAAATGGTCGCGCCATTTATCAACGCTCCGTAAATCAGCCAGGGTCCCATCATCCAGCCGAGATCGGTAATCCACGAAATGCGCGTTCCTCGTCCGACATCAGTTCCGAAAGCCATATCCTGCGCCGCTTTGATCGGAAAACTGGCGTGCGTGTGCGCGATGCCTTTCGGCT
>JAOAPX010000027.1 GCA_025463125.1 Acidobacteriota bacterium
AGCCGTTGCTCGTCGCCTGCGACAAATCGCCGAGCAGCCAGAACGTAAAGCTTCGAAGCTTAGCCGCATCGAGCAAGCTCGTCAGCAAAACGATAATCGAAGAAAGAAAAGTCGTGACGATGACGCCGGATAAAACTAATCGCTCGACATTCATTCCAGCGCGGCTTTTCGCCATTTGAAAAACCGCGAAAGTCGCCAGTCCCGCCCCGAGAAAAGCGCAGACGGGGCGCGCAAATTCAACGTGCGCGAAAAAAACGAAAGCCAGCATCGTTCCGAGAGCCGCGCCGTTTGAAACGCCTAAAAGATACGGTTCAGCCAGCGGATTTCGCAAAAGCGACTGCAAGCTCGCGCCCGCCGCCGCAAGGCTCGCGCCGACGCACGCGCCAAGCAGCACGCGCGGCAGACGTATATCGAAAAGAATGGCTGCCTGCTGCCCGCTTAATTCAAAGAACGATAATTTCTCGCTTCCCGAGAAAACCGCAATTGTTAAAGCGCAAAGCAAAGCGAGAAACAGCCCGGCACCGTAACGCAGCCCTTTGTTTTTCGACCTTAAATTTTCAATTCTCACTTGTATTTTTCCGGATGCAGAGCTTTCGCAATCTGCTCGATCCCGTCAACGATTCTCGGCGCGGGACGCGAAAGCAAATCAGCATTTATTTTATAAACCCTGTTATTGACAACCGCCGGAGAATTTGCGAAAACTTCGTTCGGCTCTTTGTTGTCTTCGCTGTCAGATACAATTATCGCTTCGGGACTCAAAGCGAGCGCGGTTTCCTTGCTTAATTTCGGGTAAGCCGTCTCCACGGTTTTTGTCACGGAAACGCCGCCGGCTCGTTCTATAATTTCCGTTAAAAAAGAATCTTTGCCGATTGTAAAAAGCGGCTCTTTGGAAATTTGCACGAAAACTCTCGTTACGCCCGCGCCTTTTACATTATTTTCGACATCCGCAATTCTTTTTTGCAAATCGTCTATTAATTTCTCAGCCCGCGCTCCTGTTCCGAAAATATCGCCGAGCTGTTTTAAATTGCTTAAAACGCCATTCAAATTTGACGGGTTCGTCACGAAAACGGGAATGTTTTGATTTTCCAGTGTCTTTGTAAAGGTTTCGATTTGCGAAGCGGTCGAAACGAAAACGATCTGCGGTTTTAAGGCGATTATCGTTTCCATATTCGGGCTGATAGTGTCGCCGACCTTGCGGATGTTCTGCGTTTCAGACGGGTAATCGCAGTAAGACGTAACGCCGACGAGGCGATCGCCCGCGCCGACGGCGAAAACGCTTTCGGTCAAACTGGGCGCAAGCGAAACGGCGCGTTCGATTACAAGCGGAATTTTTATTTTCCGTCCCAAATCGTCGGTCACTTCGCGCGTGCCTGTTTCGCGCGCAATTGTGTCGTTTTGCGCCCGCGGATTTTCGCTGCGGCAGCTTGAAAAAAGAAAAAGGCAGATTATCAGGCAGACGAGCGCGGGCATTTTCCCGCCGAAGCGCGGTGATAAAAAGTTGTGTTTCTGTTTTTTTCGTGAATTTTGCAAAATAAAAAAGCCCTGTTTTTCCGCTTCAAACAATCGAAGAACGGAAAGACGGGCTTTTTATCAAAAACAGATTTGAAAACCAAACTATCGCGAGCCTCGAATGTTTTTACGCGAAACATCCTTTTCGGCAAAATGTTCGAAGGCAGGTTTCCAGACTTTTAAATTTCGGATTTTAGATTTTGGGTTTTGGGTTAAAAGAAGAGTTTTCTTCTATCCAAAATCTAAAATCTAAAATCCGAAATCGCTTTCACTGTGGCGCGACCGTGCGGGATTTACACCCGGCTTCCCCTTTTGTCCGCTTCTTGAAAAAGCGGCACCTTGAGCATATTTACAAAGTTGAAAAAGAACTATCTTCGCAAGTTTTCAACTAACTCGCGAAAGGCAAAGTATCACGCTTTCGGCGGCAATGTCAAAGCAGCCGAAAGCGCGCTTAAACGGCGCTTTTTTGTAAAATTGTTTTATAACTTTCGCCGTAAAATACTTTTTTCACCGCCCGAATAGTATTGCAGTGAATTTCGACCGTGTCGTTTATATCCGGCGCGTAGCCGCCCGACATCACCGTGACGATCGGCACGCCTTTCACGCGCGCGTACTCCAGCACAATTTCGTCGCGCTCGCGCAAGCCTTCTTTGCTGAGCTTCAAACGCCCGAGCTTGTCTTTTTCGTAAGGATCAGCGCCGCCGAGATAAAAAATAATATCCGGGTTATGCAGAAGAATGCGCGGCAAAGCTTGGCTTAAAGTTTCCAGAAATTCGGCATCGGAAGTTTCGTCCGGCAGTTCGAGATCGAGATTTGAAGTTTCCTTAAAAAGCGGGTAATTTTTCTCGCCGTGCATCGAAAACGTGAAAACTTCTTCGTCGGATTTGAAAATAAAAGCCGTCCCGTTGCCCTGATGAACGTCGCAGTCGACGATCAAGACTCTTTTCGCCGCGTTTTCTTTTTGCAACACGCGGACGGCAACAGCCACATCGTTTAAGACGCAGAAGCCTTCGCCGCGATCAGGAAAAGCGTGATGAGTTCCGCCCGCGAGATTCGATGAAACGCCGGAAGTTAAGGCTTCTCTCGCCGCGTTTATCGTTCCGGAAGTGGCAAGAAACGAACGCCTGACCAAGGATTCCGACCACGGCAGCCCGAGTTTGCGGATTTCCTGCCGCGTTAAAGTTCCGTCGCGAAGCCTGTTTACGTAATCCTCGGTGTGAACGAGCAGAACGTCTTCAATTTTCGCGGCTTCAGGCTCGATGATTTCAAATGGCTGCAAAGTGCCTTCGGAAAGCAAAGCATCCCGGACAAGTTCGAATTTTCGAATCGGAAAAACGTGGTTTTCGCCAATATCAGCGTAATAATAAGGCGAATAAAAAATTCTGTAATCGCTCATCTTTTTTTAATGGTAAATGATGATGAGCCAATGGTAAATCGAAAGAGTTAAATCGATGCTCGATTAATAAATCTATTCCGTTCGCAATTCGTAATTGATAAATCGCAACTTTAAAAAGGAAGTGCGGCTTACGTTCGGGAAACATAAGCCGCGATTTTGGCGGAAGGTCAAGCTGTAGGCAAAGCGGAGCTGATAGGCAATAGGCAGTTTATTTCAGGGCAGGGCAATCTGTGTCAGCGAATAAACTCTCCGCGTTTATTTAATTCGTCGGCACGAGAATCTTTTCATTCGGGCGACTCATCCCGATTTTTCGGGCTTCGCGCTCGATAGCGCGCGAATCGCTTTTCAAACTGTGTATTTCTTCCTGCAAAGCCAGGTTTCCGGTCGTTAAAACTTCAGCCTGCATAGTTAATGCTTCGTTTTGACCCACTTCCTGCTGCATTTCTGAATATGCGCGAAAATTTATTGTTAAGCAAAGCAAACAGGTTAGTGATGCAACGACGGCAAAGACGAGCCATTGCGGAGTTGTGGTTTCACTGTTCCTGACGGTTTTTGCACGATTATCTCTCGGGATCAAAACCGTTTGCGGTTTTGTCCAAACTGTTTGTGAATTAGTCCAATAAGTAGCGACGACCTTGCTCAAGCAACACCTCCAAATCCTTCGTGTTTTCGGATTCCGCGTAAATTCTGACTAAAGGTTCCGTTCCGGAAGGACGCATCAGCATCCAGCTCCCATCCGTGAAAAGAAATTTTACGCCGTCAATCCGGTTAATTTTTTCAATTTTTCGACCGCCGATTTCCGACGGCTCTTTTGCTAATATTTCTTTCAAACTTCCGGCAATTTCCTCGGTTAATTTAACGCCGATTCTGCCCGATTCGAGACTTCCGACCCGATCCGTTAATTCTTTCAACTGCTCGGTCAGGCTTTTGCCGCGGGCGGCGACCGCTTCGGCAGCTAAAAGACAAGCTAAGATTCCATCTTTTTCCGGATAATGCCCGCGAATGGAAAGTCCTGCGGATTCTTCACCGCCGAGAATAATCTCGTCTTTATTTATCAATTCGCCGATGTATTTGAAACCGACGGGCGTTTCGTAAAGCGTTAATCCGCGATTTGCCGCAACCCTGTCAACTAAATGCGTTGTCGCGACCGAGCGCGCGACGCCTTGCGTCCAGCCGCGCGATTCCGCTAAATAATCCGTTAAAAGAGCGACTAATTGATTCGGCGTGATAAATTCGCCGTTGCTGTCGATGATGCCGAACCTGTCGGCGTCGCCGTCGGTTGCAAGTCCGAGCGTTAAATTTTTCGAAGTGACCGCTTCGCGCAATTCGTCGAGATGATCTTCGCCAGGTTCAGGCGATCTGCCGCCGAAAGTTACGTCTCGCCAATCGTGTATCGTTTCGACTTCCAATCCGCTGCCGCGCAAAATTTCGTCTAAATAACCGCGACCGGTTCCCCAAAGCGCATCGTAGGCGTATCTGCCTTTTGCCGCGGCTATTACGTCAAACCGAATTTTAGTTTTCAAATCGTCCAGGTAAGCCGGGCGTGCATCGTATGCTTCAACTGAACCGCCTTCGGCATCAGGCGCTTTCGATTCGCTCTCGATAAGCGTCTCGATCAATTTGGTGATCTCCGGCAATGCGGGAGCGCCGTCCGCGGTTGAAAACTTAATGCCCTGATATTCGGGCGGATTATGCGAAGCCGTAAAGTTAATGCCGCCGGCAGCTTTTTCATTGCGAATTGCATGTGAAATGGTCGGCGTCGGCGTCGGGTGATCGCATAACAGAACTTGAAAACCTTTGCGTTTGGCGATTTCAGCGGCTACTGCGGCAAAATTTTCGCCCATAAACCGTGAATCGTGCCCGACGATTATTTTTTGTTCGCCGTCACTTGAATTATTTTTCAAATAGCTGCATATTGCTTCGGTAACAAGTTGAACATTTCTATATGTAAACTCATCTGCGATTATGGCTCTCCAGCCGGATGTTCCGAAACGTATAGGCATATTAACAATTAAAGAAAATAAAAATCTTACAAAAAAATACTGTTTTTTATGTTATTGATTCAATAATGAAGAATGCTATCGAATTAATTTATCTTGTTAGTCAAAGATTCTTTATTTCAACTAAGCTTTTCCCTTGAAGGTGAAAGTGAATTTAACACAGGAAAATTGTGAAGTAAAGATATTTTTATGCAGGCTATCTTGTTTATTTGCAACGGATTATAATTTTTTCCTCAAGTAAGGGTTAAATTAACTGCTTAAAAGTGAACGACAGGTGAACAGATTTCTCAAAATGAGCGGTTTATTGACAACACTTAGCTAAATTCCTTTAGAAAAACCAAATATATTGTAGCTTAACAGTTTTCCACAACTATGAAAAATATTAAGCATTGGCTTAAACTTTGGCTACATTATAAAAACCTTTTCGAAACAATAAATTCCACAAAGCTTTTTGTGTCATTTCTATCCAACCTGAGCCGCTGCCGCCTCAACGAGCCTTTATGATACGCCTGCCGAATCTATATAAAACTCTTGTTGCGCCTAATATATTGAAAACAGGAAGTAAAACCACATAAACAATCCTATGGCACGATGATTGCTAATACTGTAGTTCGAGTTTATTTAACAAGAATTAATATTCATACTTCCCTGATAAATTAACCTGAACATATAGCTATTATAGTAACCGGAGAAAATATTTATGAGACCTGTAAAGCATTTTGAAAAAGGACTGACGTATGTTGCTGGCGGTTTGTTTAATGCAATCAAAGCTGTAAACAAGTATAAACCGAATGCCTCGTTTACGCCGAAGTGGTCGGACAAACCGCTGCTTAAATCATGGCAGAAATCAAAACCGACGCTCGGTTTTCCGCGCACGACCGATTCGCTCTGCCCGAATTGTGTAATTGAAGCCCGCGAAGAAATCTTAAGCAATAAGCGCGACGTTTCGACGCTTATCAATGAAAAAGTCGGTGAAATCAAAGCCCAGATCATCGAACGCGACGGTCAAATCTGGATGATTAAAGATTGCCCCGAACACGGGCATTTCGAAGATTTGATGGCAATCGATTCCAAATTTTTGCAGCACATTGAAGCAAACTTTCCCGGACGCGACATTCAATCGCACAACGACGAAAAACTGCACAATCACGGCTCATCCACCATTAAATACGGACGCGGCGCGGTTTTGACTGTTGATTTAACGAACCGCTGCAATATGATGTGCGACCCGTGTTTTATGGACGCAAACCAGGTCGGATTCGTTCACGAGCTTTCGATGGAAGACGTGCAGGAAATTCTCGACAACGCGATTTCCATTAAACCGCGCCGCCAGATGTCGGTTCAGTATTCCGGCGGCGAGCCGACGCTTTCGCCGCATTTCCTTGAAGCGGTTCGCTACGCTCGCAAGGTCGGCTATAACTCGGTTCAGGCGGCAACAAACGGAATCGAGTTTGCCAAATCGAAAGAATTCTGCCGCGAAGCCGCTGAAGCCGGACTTCGTTTCGTGTATTTGCAGTTTGACGGTATCGGCAACGACGCCAACTCGCACCGCCAGATCGGCAATTTATTCGACGTAAAACTTCGCGCTATCAACAACTTACACGAAGCCGGCGTTGACATCGTTTTGGTTACGACGCTCGTTAACGGCGTAAACAACGATCAGGTCGGAACGATTGTCCGTTTCGCACTCGAAAATCCCAAGAAGATTTCATTTGTATCATTTCAGCCCGTTTCGTTTACGGGTCGAGACGAGCACATCACCGAACAGCGTCGTCTGCAGCAGCGATATACTTTGTCGCACCTTGCGCAGGACGTGCAGAAACAGGTCGGAATCACTGAGCCGACTCGCGACTGGTTCCCGCTTTCATTAATGGGCGCTTTTGCCGATTTCGCCGATCTCGTTCACGGACCGGAAGCCGATTGGGGACAAGTTTCCTGCGGCTGCCACCCGAACTGCGGCGTCGGAACCGCCGTCATGATTAATAAAGAAACCAAGGAGATGGCTCCCGTACCGGAATTCCTGTACATTCCCGGACTCGTCGAAGATATGAAACATATCACCGACACGGCGCGCGGAAAATGGTTTTCCAATATTATGATGGGCTTGGCGCTGCTTAAAAACTACAACCCGTACGGCGCGCCGGAAAGCTTAACGCTCAGCGGAATCTTCGCTAAATTCGATAAATCGTTCGGTCTGTCGGGCAAAGATTACGGAAAAGTTGATGGGACGCGCACGGCGGAAGACATCGAAAAACGCCGTAAAGACCCCTGGAACTTCCTGTTCATCGCGGGGATGTGGTTCCAGGATTTGTTCAACTACGATTTCCGCCGCACCGAAATGTGCATCATTCCTTACGGAACGCAGGAAGGCGAAATTTCCTTCTGCGCATACAACACGGGAATCGGCTGGAGAAACATCATCGAGCACATGCACCAGAACGCAACCGTCGCCCAGTGGTATAAAGACCACGGTCGCCACGAAGTTTTCGCGCGCGGCAAAGAAGTCGAACTCGGCGACGCGACGCACAATTTGATTTTGAACGAAGTCGATTTGTCGCGTCCGAACAAACCGGAAATGGAAGGACCGAAAACGGCTGCCGAAGAAATGCAGATGATGCGTAAACTTTACCAGCAGATGGTAATGGAGAAAAATCAAATCAAAGGTGAAAACCTTGTGCAAATCGGCGGAATAAAACGCGAAAAGAAAGAAAAAACCGGAGAAGCCAGCGCTTAAACGAATTTTTCAACCAAAAAATAAAAAAGCCTTGCTATTTACTGCAAGGCTTTTTTATTTTCCAAAAGTTGCTGAAAATTTTTATTGATATACCGGTAAACTTTAAGATTTGCCGCGCCGTTTTTTTCTCGTTTTATTTTTAGATGTGATGTTATAATTTCAAATTTGCCGTTAAAAAACATATATTCGGTGAAGATTTCAATCTTACAAAAGAGCTCAACCAAAATGAAAAAATTACAATTATTATTTCTCGCCTGTATTTTCAGCGGTTTCGCGGGCGTTCCAGTTTCGGCTGATACGAAGGCAGATTATTACGAGGTCACAGCTTTGCCGTTTACGAGCCGCGAAAAAATACGGAACGACGAAGCCGAGGAACTTTTAAAGACGGCGCTCGAACTTTATAAACAAAAAAAATATGACGAAGCGCTCGCCAATTGCGTAAAAGCTGCCGAAATGAGTCCGAAAGATTTCAGACCGCATTCCATTTTGGGCATTATTTATGCGGCTCAATGGAAACTCAAAAGCGCGTCAGAATCGTTTGCCAAAGCGATCGAGTTAAAACCCGACAACAAACATATTTATTTATATAAGGCGAAAGCCGACCAGATGCGCGGAGCGAAAGAAGAAGCGATCGCAGCGAGCCGTAAAGCGATTGAGATCGATCCTTCGTTTGCTGAAGCATATATGGTCATTGGCGATACTCTGCAATATGACGAAAAACGCCGCGACGAAGCAGAAGCGGCATATCGCACTGCCGTCAAAGTCGATCCGAATTTAGTCAATGCTTTCGTAAGCCTCGGCAAGAACCTTTTGTATAACAAAAAAGATGAAAAAGGCGCGGAAGAAAATTTTAGAAAAGCGATGAAATTAGACGCGAAACAAATGACTGGTCGCTTTGAACTCGGTCGTTTGATGGTCAAACAAAACCGCCTCAAAGAAGCGCGCGAGATTTGGGAAGGCAGAACGACCGACGAAGACAAAACTTTTCCGAATTTTATAGACGTTTTGCAGCGCGCGGAACGGTTCCAAAAGGCAACGGACGCGCTGGCGCAAAAACCGAACGATCCCGAAACGCTTGTTGAAATGGGCAACGCAGTGATGGAAGGAGATTCCTGGGTAGTTGACGGCAGACAGGAAAAAGCGATCGTTCATTTCCAAAAAGCCCTGAATATCAAACCCGATTTCGCCGCCGCGCAATATGCAATAGTCAAGGCTTATATTCAAATCGCGGACACTTTTAAAGTTAAAAACAAAAACGTGGATGAAG
>JAOAPX010000108.1 GCA_025463125.1 Acidobacteriota bacterium
TTCTTTTCTGGAAAATTATTCGCCGCTCAGCTCGTTTTTCGGCAATCTGCTCATTAATTCTTTGAAAAAAGACGAGCGAAAATTCAAAGCGCCGACACCTAAAATCGTTCCGCCGATCGAGATCGACGTTAATATCGTGGAATTATTCGCCGCGCACCAATCGGAATTAATTGGTAAAATTAATTCCGTCGAAGCGGCTGACTGGAACAAAATAAAAATTACGTCGCCGTTTATGAAATTGATGACGTATAAACTCGCAGACGGGTTTCGCGTTGTCATCGAACACGAAAAAAGACATCTCCGCCAGGCGGAAAGAGTCGTGGAAACCCGGGGGTTTCCGAATATATAAAATATACAAAATATATAAAACACGATAAAGGGAATCGAATGATTAATTACACAAACCGCGCGTTCATTTTCGATATGGACGGCACGCTCGTTGACAATATGCGCTTCCACGGAGAAGCCTGGAAGCGGATGCTGACGGAAAACGGGATTGAAGCCGACCCGCATGAATTTCTCGTCAAAACCGCCGGGAAAACAAACCGCGAAATCATACCGCATTTTTTCGCTGACGCGGACGAGGCGCGGCTGCTCGAGCTCGGCAATCGCAAAGAATCGCTTTACCGGGAGCTTTTTCTGCCCGAGAGAAAAGCGGTCGAAGGCGCGATCGAGTTTTTGAAAGAAGCGCGCGATCTGGGCATAAAAATGGCTGTCGCGACCGCCGCGCCGGTTGCGAATATGGAATTTATTCTCGACGGCTTGGATTTGCGCCGGTATTTTCAGGCGATTACGACCGCCGCGGACGTTTCGCACGGCAAGCCGAATCCGGAGGTTTTTCTTAAATCGGCGGAAAAGCTCGGCGTCGAACCGGCAAACTGTCTTGTTTTTGAAGACGCTTTCAACGGTTTCGAAGCCGCGCGCCGAGCCGGTATGAAATCAGTGGCGATCACGACCGTTAATTCACGCGAACAACTGGCTAACATTGAAGGAATCGTCGAAATTCTCAGCGATTTTACAGGGATTTCGCCGCTCGAACTAATCGAAAAACACACACCCGAAACGGCGCAGAGCGCGAATAATTAAAGAAAATGGCTGAATATATTTACGTAGATAATTCCAACGTTTTTATCGAAGGCAAGCGAATTGCCGCAATCAAGCGGGGAAAAGCGCGAAATATGCGCGAAGCCAATAAAAATGACGTTTCCGACCACTCTTTCCGTTTGGATTTCGGCGAGCTTTACGATTTCGTCGCCGAAAGTAACCCGAACAAAGTCGCCCGCGCCTTGCTTTTCGGCTCGGGCATTTCGGAAAACGATAAGGTCTGGCAAATCGCAGAACGCGTCGGTTTTGAAGCCGTCGTCGTCAATCGAAACGCGGCTAACCAGGAGAAAAAAGTCGATACCGGACTGGTCGCCGCGATGGTGCGCGACGCTTACACCAAGGCGGACAAAGCGAGAGATACGATTTCGCTTGTCGCGGGCGACAGCGATTACGTTCCGGCGGTCGAAATTTTAACCCGTGACGGTTTTAACGTCGAAGTCGTTTTCTGGAGCAGCGCTTCAAGCGAATTGAAAAGCGTGTGTTCCAGGTTCGTCGAACTCGACAAACATCTGGAAGCGCTCGAATATTAAAAAACTTTTCGCGTTGTTTGCGAAATTTTCGCAAACAACGCGAAGAAGAAAAAGAGGTTAAATTGAAGCGTTGCGAATGGGCGAAAAACGATTCGGCGATCCGGTATCACGACGAGGAGTGGGGCGTTCCGGTTCACGATGACCGGAAGCTTTTTGAATTCCTGATTTTAGAAGGCGCGCAGGCGGGTTTGAGCTGGGACACGGTTTTGCGTAAGCGCGAAAATTACCGCGCGGCTTTCGATGATTTCGACGCCGAAAAAATCGCGGTTTACGACGAAAAGAAATGCGCCGGGCTTTTGCAAAACGAAGGTATTATCCGCAACCGTCTGAAAATCGCTTCAACCGTGCAAAACGCGCAGGGATTTTTGCGCATTCGCGAAGAATTCGGCTCGTTTGATTCGTACGTCTGGCAGTTCGTCGATGGCAAACCGATTGTAAACGGATGGGAAAATTTGCGGGAAGTTCCGGCGAAAACCCTTGTTTCGGACGCTCTCAGCAAAGATCTGAAAAAGCGCGGTTTTAATTTTGTCGGCTCGACCATTATGTACGCGTTTATGCAGGCTTGCGGCTTGGTCAACGACCACCTGGTTTCGTGTTTTCGATCTGAGGAAGTTTACAGATGAGTTACCCGATAACGCCCGCGATTCGCGTTTTGCGCGAGAAAAAAGTTGAGTTTGAGCCGTATGTTTTTGAATACGTCGAAAAAGGCGGCACAAGGCATTCTTCAGAAGTCTTGGGCGTTGACGAGCACGCTGTCGTAAAAACTCTGGTCTTTGAAACGTCGGAACGAAAGCCATTGATTGTGCTGATGCACGGCGATTTTCAGGTTTCGACAAAAAATCTGGCGCGGCATCTGAACGTGAAAACCGTCGCGCCCGTTGCGCCGGAAAAAGCGACGAAATTAACGGGTTATTTAATAGGCGGAACTTCGCCGTTCGGCGTGAAAACGAAAATGCCGGTTTACGCGGAAAAAACGATTTTTGATTTGCCGCGAATTTATATTAACGGCGGCAGGCGCGGATTTTTGATCGCGATCGAGCCGCGAGTTTTGAAAGAAGTTTTGCGGGTTGAAGAAATCGAAACCGGCATAAAGGATTAATGAAAAAACAGCTCTATACGGAAATTGAAATTTCGGCATCGCCGAAAATAATCTGGGATATTTTGACAAATTTTGCCGACTTTCCAAACTGGAACCCGTTTGTTCGCAAGATTAAAGGTGAATTAAAAATCGGCGAGAAACTGGAAGTCTTCATCCAGCCGAAGGGCGGGAAAGGAATGACTTTTAAGCCCGTGTTGCTGGCGGTTGAAAAGGAAAGAGAACTGCGCTGGCGCGGAAAACTTTTGATTTCCGGCTTATTCGACGGCGAACATTTTTTCAAAATCGAGCCGCTCGGCGAAAACCGCGTGAAGTTTATACATGGCGAAAATTTTCAAGGTTTGCTGGTCGGAGTGATGGCAAAAAGTCTGGATACAAATACGCTCGGCGGATTCAAAGAAATGAACGAAGCGCTGAAGAATCTCGCGGAAAAAAGCTTATGAGTTACACGCACTGGGCATGTTTCGACTGCCGTAAAAGTTTTGCGAAAGACGAGAGCGAAGCGGCGCGAAAATGTCCCGAATGCGCGGAAAAAATGATTGATATGGGCGCGTATTTCGAGCCGCCGCGCCGCTTGAGTAAAAAGCGTTGGGACGTGATGAAAGTTTTGGCTGATTACGGTTACAAGTTCAACACGAAAGACAGCAAGGTTTACATTCAAAACCGAATTTTGCAGACGAAAAATCCGCGCGTTGCGGATGTAGTCGAGAGAATTGAGCTTGAGAAACAAAAGCAGAGAACCGAATAATTTGGGAGAAATAAAATATGAAAGAAGCAGTTATCGTATCAGCCGTGCGGACGGCGGTCGGGAAAGCGCCGAAGGGAACTTTGAAAAATACGCGTCCCGACGATCTGGGCGCGGCGGCGATCCGGGAAGCGGTCAGGCAGGCTGAAGGCGTTGACGTCAATCAGATCGACGACGTGATTATGGGCTGCGCTTTTCCCGAAGCCGAGCAGGGAATGAATGTCGCCCGAACGGCGGCAATCGAAGCCGGGCTTCCGATCGAAGTTTCGGCGATGACGGTTAATCGTTACTGTTCATCGGGCTTGCAGACGATTTCGCTGGCGGCGGACCGGATCAGAACCGGCGCGGCGGACATAATTGTCGCGGGCGGGCTCGAAACGATGTCGATGATCCCGATGGGCGGAAACGTGATTCGTCCGAATCCGAAGCTCGTCGATACTTACCCGGATTATTATCTGAATATGGGTTTGACGGCTGAAAACCTGGCGCGCAAATACGAAATCACGCGCGAGCAGGCTGATGAGTTTTCGCTGAAATCACACCAGCGAGCTGCCGAAGCTATCAGGTCGGGAAAATTCAAAGACGAAATCGTGCCGTTCAGCGTTTCGGTTGACGAACTCGACGAAAAGGGGCGCGTGCGCCGCAAAGAAGTCGTTTTTGAAACCGACGAAGGCGTGCGTTACGACGCTTCGATGGAAGGTTTTGCGAAACTGAAACCGGTTTTTCACGCGAAAGGAACGGTAACGGCGGGGAATTCTTCGCAGATGTCGGACGGCGCGGCGGCAGCGGTCGTGATGTCTCTGGAAAAAGCCGAAGAACTCGGTTTGAAGCCTCTTGCGCGTTTTGTCGCATACGCGACCGCCGGATGTCTGCCCGAGGAAATGGGCATCGGTCCGGTTTACGCGATTCCCAAAGCGCTGAAAATGGCGGGTTTGACGCTCGAAGATATTGGCGTTATCGAGCTTAACGAAGCATTCGCCGCGCAGGGCTTGGCGGTGATGAAGCTTCTGGAAATGAACCCGGAAAAGGTAAACGTCAACGGCGGCGCGGTCGCGATCGGTCACCCGCTCGGCTGCACGGGAGCGAAACTCACGGCTTCTATTTTGCGCGAAATGGAGCGCCGAAACGCGCGTTACGGAATGGTGACGATGTGTGTCGGCGGCGGAATGGGCGCGGCGGGAATTTTTGAAAGAATTTCGTAAGAATTTTATTGCGGACGAGTTTTTTGAGTTTTGTTTTTCGCACTCAAACAGCGAGATATACAGTGTATATCAGTGGAAAGCGAGGTGAATATGAGTGGTATCCAACGGATAAAAGGCATTGAAGAAGATGAAGCGTCGCTGTTGGTTAAGCCGCTTTATATAGGCTCGAAAAAGATTCTGGGAAAAGTCGTCGCGCCTTTGAAAGTGATGGCGCGGCGTCCGGGAATCGCCTGGTTCGGAAATCTTCTGGGATTGGCGATTGATAAATCAGGTAAAGTTGAAGCGAGAATTCACGTTTTCGCGCAGCTTCGCGCCGCACAAATTGTCGAATGTCCTTTCTGAATGGATTCGGTGCCTGCCGGCGGCAAGCTTAAAAATGTTGTTACGGATGATGAAATCAGGGAGGTTCCGAATTGGGAACACAGCAAAATCTTAGGCGAGCGCGACAAAGCGGCGATCGAGTACGCTGAAGAAATGTCGAAAACTCCTGTTCGCGTCTCGGACGAACTCTTTGCGCGATTAAAGAAATATTTCAGCGATGATCAAATTGTCGAATTAACGGCGAGCATCGCTTACGAAAATTACCGGGCGCGTTTCAATCACGCACTGCATATCGGAAGCGAACATTTATATAAATAACACCTTAAGGAGCAAAAATAATGGATGCACAGATGGAAAAAGATTACATCAAAGGCGGCGCGTTTTTGATTGAAAATCGCTCGGCGGCAGAGATTTTTACGCCCGAAGATTTGACCGAAGAACAGCGTATGATCGGCGAAACGACGCGCGAGTTTGTTGACGCTGAAGTTCGTCCGAACCTCGCCGAACTCGAAAAACACAACTGGCAATTGGCGCGCGAACTGCTCGTTAAAGCCGGTGAACTCGGGCTTTTAGGCGCAACCATACCCGAAGAATACGGTGGGCTGGAACTCGACCAGACGACCGGTGTCGTCGTTGCGGAAAACATGGGCAGGAGCGGCGGTTTCGGCGTCGGCTACGGCGCGCAGACTTCCATCGGATTGCTCCCGATTCTTTATTTCGGCTCGG